>CAJVCJ010000001.1 GCA_910595855.1 Candidatus Thioglobus vulcanius
TCACTTGCCAAAAACGAGCGCAATCAGGATAAGTGGGCACACCTTCAAACATGAGTGTTGTCGCACCATTTGCTAATGGACCATAGACAATATAAGAGTGTCCTGTTACCCAGCCAACATCTGCTGTGCACCAATAAACATCACCCTCTTGATAATCAAACGTGTACTTGTGCGTCATGGCTGCATAGAGTAAATATCCACCTGATGTATGCAACACACCTTTTGGCTTGCCAGTTGAGCCTGACGTGTAAAGAATAAATAACGGTGTTTCAGCGTCAAATGGCTCGCAAGGACACTCACTTGGCACATCACTCACTAGATCGTGATACCAAACATCTTTAATGCCCCAGTGCACCTCACCTTTAGTGTGCTGAACAACTATCACTGCATCAACACAAGTACAAGCACCGATCGCTTTATCTACATTGGCTTTTAATGGAATCGCCTTGCCGCCACGTACACCTTCGTCAGCAGTAATAACAATCTTGCATTCTGAATCTAAGATTCTATCTTTAAGCGCTTCAGGTGAAAATCCGCCAAATACCACAGAATGAATAGCACCAATACGCGCGCAGGCTAGCATGGCATACGAAGCCTCTAGAATCATAGGCATGTAAATGCATACTCGATCACCTTTTTTAACACCAAGTTTTTTCAAGCCGTTGGCCAATTTAGCCACCTCATCATGCAATTGTTGATACGTAACTTTCTGACTAACGTCCGGATTATCACCTTCCCAAATAATCGCCACTTGTTCAGCGCGTTTTGGTAAATGTCTATCAATACAATTGTAAGCAACGTTCAACTCGCCACCTGAAAACCATTCAATCTGACCTTGAGTGTAATCTACATTTGACACTTGATCCCACTGCTTATCCCAACTTAAAAATTGCTTAGCTTGATCAGCCCAAAATGAATCAGAATCATTAATTGAGTCTGCATACATAGATTGATATTGAGCCTCGTCGCATAATGACGATCTGTTTGATTGCGCAATTGGATAGGTTTTCATAAGAGTTAAACTGGTCTTGGTAAATTAAGCTATAAATAATACCAAGTAATTAATAAGAGACGAAAAAAAATGACGCTAAAGCGTCATTTTTCTTAATCTAAATAATATTGAAATTATTCAGATTTTTCAGTAACTTCTGTAACTTCGTCGACACCTTCGTCAACAGAAGTTACTGATAATTCCGCTTCAATTTCTTTAGCCGTTTCAGCATCTTGAACTTTTTGTTGAGCAGAAAGCTCTTCTTCCATTGCATACTCTTCTGTCAAGATTGATGCATTAATAAGACCCGCTTCAATTTCTCTCAAAGCAACAACAGTTGGCTTGTCTTTACCGACATCTAAAGTTGATCTATAACCACCAGAGCTTAACTGATGAGCGCGTTTTGCAGCAACTAATACTAATTCAAAACGATTATCTACAAAATCTAAACACTCTTCAACAGTTACTCTAGCCATAATACTCTCTAACTTTTAGTTATGATAAAATCAATCAATTTTACACGAAAATTAACGAGCACAATATTTTATGGAAAGACTAATTGTTTTAGATACGGAGACCACAGGTATTGAGCCTTCAGAAGGCCATCGTATTATTGAAATCGGTTGCACTGAAATCATTGATAGAGAAATTACCGAAAATAATGAATACCACCAATACATTCAGCCCGAGCGTAATGTTGGTGATTCAGTTCGAATTCACGGTATTACTGACAAATTCTTAACAGGAAAGCCAAAGTTTGAAGAAGTTGTTAGTGAGTTTATGGACTATATTAGAGGTGCGACTTTGGTTATTCATAACGCACCCTTTGATTTAGGATTTTTAAATCATGAGCTCAAACTATTTGGCTCCGAAGAGCGCATTGAAGATACTTGTACTATTATCGATTCACTGGTACTTTCAAAACAACAACGCCCAGGTACGCTACACAACCTAGACTCTTTATGTCGACGCTTTGAAATTGACTCTAGTGCTAGAACCGTACACGGCGCCCTGCTCGATGCACAGATTCTCGCACAAGTATATTTAGCCATGACCGGTGGCCAATCCACTTTATTTAGTACCGAGCAATCATCGGATGATCAAAATGGCGCTAAACATAAGGTTATTCGAGTTAAAAGCGATCTAGCCAAAATTAAACTTGTGTATGCCAATGCAGAAGAAATTGAAGCGCACAAAACCTACTTTACAAGCACTTAACAATATGAAATATCAAGACCTAAGGGAATTTATCGCTGAGCTAGAAAAGCGCGGCGAACTTAAACGTATCACCACTGAGGTGGATGCTAATCTAGAAATTACTGAAATTTGCCGTCGCACATTAGACAAGCAGGGCCCAGCATTATTGTTCGAAAACGTTAAAGGTTCCAATATTCCAGTATTGGCTAATTTATTTGGCACAACAGGTCGTGTTGCTTCAGCCATGGGTCAAGAAGATTTAGCCGCTCTGCGAGAGTTAGGAAAGTTATTAGCCGAACTCAAACAACCTGAGCCACCTAAAGGCCTTAAAGATGCCATCGAAAAACTACCGACACTTAAAAAAGTATTAAATATGCCGGTTAAAACTGTCAAAAAAGGCTTGTGTCAAGAGGTGGTGATTGAGGGTGATGATG
>CAJVCJ010000002.1 GCA_910595855.1 Candidatus Thioglobus vulcanius
TTAATATTTTCATATTCTTTAAGTGGCGATATTGGTAATCAAGTTTACTTAGACAAGTATCAATTAAAAACTAGGCAGCTAGAACTAAAATTTAACAGCAAGCTAAAGGATATTGCCTCCAGTGCCAATAAGGTTGGTACAGATATCAAACAAGGGCGAGAGCAATTGACACTCATTGAGCAACAATTGAAATTGTTTAAACTAAATGAAGAATTTAAGTTATATCTTAAGGGTGATGGAGGGGCTAGATTTGTTATTGACGAGCAAAATGATTACCAAGACTTGCTGCTTGAGAGGATTGCAGTATTAATTGATTTGTATAGTAATAAGCTTATGTACGATAGTTTGTTAGATCGATTGCTACCTCTGACGCTATAGGTTAGTATTTTTTTTGCATATCAAGTGTCCATTCCCGAACTTCCTTGGTGAGAGTTGATGCATTTTTCCCTTGTGGGCTAATAGGAGTTCCAATGACGACAGTGATAGTTCCAGATTGCTTAGTGAAGCTACCTTTTGGCCATAGCTTTCCAGCATTGTGATAAACAGGAATTACATCACAACCTGTTTTTTTGGCAATAGCCATACCGCCATTTTGATACTCACCTAATTGCCCATAAGGTTTGCGTGTTCCTTCAGGAAAAACCACAACAAAAATCCCTTCCTTAATGCGTGCAGACCCTTCTTTAATAACCTTTTTAATGGCCTTAAGTTTTTCGCCACGGTTGATGATAATAGGTTTTAACAATACCAAGCCCCAGCCAAAAATCGGAATCCATTGAAGTTCTTGTTTTAACACCCAAGTTTGATGCGGAAAAATGGTTTGTAGTGCAAGGGTTTCCCAGGTTGATTGATGATTGGACACAATAACACTGGCACTATTTGAAATATTATCTTTACCAATAATGTTAACGTTAATATTTAATACAACCTTAAGCCACCACATGCAAAATAAAGACCATTTTGATAAAATACCGTAGCGATATTTAAGTGGTAGAAAAAATAAAGACAAGGCCAAGAGAACTAAAAAGGTAAGCACCAAGGTTGAACCTAAAAAATACAGTAATGATCTTAAAAACAGCATGAGTAATTACGAGCGTAAACGTTATAATTTGTAGACTTAAGATTTTAACGATTTTCTATGACAGTTAGCACCATTTTATTTGATTTAGACGGTACCTTGATTGATACAGCTCCTGACTTGGCGTATGCATTAAATAAACTACTTGAGGAAAATGGATTAACTCAAAAGCCCTATGATCAAATAAAGCCTTTGGTAGCTTTTGGTGGCAAGGCGTTAATTAAGTTTGGTTTTGAGTGTGAAGATAGCCACCCTAAGTTTGTAGTATGGCACCGACGAATCTTAGAAATATATACAAATAATATTGATAGAAGTTCATCAACATTTGATGGTATTGATGGCTTAATTGATACATTGAAAAAGAAAAAATTGCACTGGGGTATTGTAACCAATAAGCCTGAGAATTTAACACACCTATTATTAGAAAAGTTAAATATCAAGCCTGATGTGGTGGTGTGTGGCGATACACTCGAGTTTAATAAACCCCATCCTGCGCCTTTGCTATATGCTTGTGCACAGCTAGCTGTTGAGCCAAAAAAATGCTTATTTGTTGGTGATGATTTAAACGATATGTTGGCTGGCAGTAATGCAAATATTAAAACAGTCGCTGTAACTTATGGCTATGGGCGCGTTACAAAAAATTGGAATTATGATCATAAAATTGATCAACCACAAGAATTATTGGGGTTAATTTAATGGAAATTATATTTGTATTATTAGGCTTGTTGGTAGGTTCAATCGCCGTGTATTTTTACCTAAATGGAGAAATACAAATGCTACGCACACAAAATATTCATCTGGAAGTAAGTCTAGATGAAAAGATCAAATCTTATGAAAATCAGATCGATATGATTAATATTGCTCGCGAGCAAATGAGTAAAGATTTTAAGGCGGTTGCTGGAGATATCTTAGCAAAAGATCGTAATGATTTGAGTGTGAAAAATTCTGAACTTTTAACACCTCTACAGGCGCAGCTAAAAGAGTTTCGTGACAAAATCGAAGTTATCACCAATGAACAAATCAAAGAGCGCGCAACCCTTGCGGCACAGATTGATAACCTTAAAAAAACCAGTATTGAAACACAAGAAACCACTCAAAATTTAACCAACGCCTTAACTTACGATAATAAGCAACAAGGCGACTGGGGTGAGATGATTCTTAGCTCTATTTTATCCAGCTCCGGTTTGCGCGAAGGTCATGAGTTTGACACTCAAAAACAATTTAAAAATGAATCGGGTGAAGCTTTTAAGCCAGATGTGGTGTTACATCTACCAGAAGACAAAGATATTATTATTGATTCAAAAGTATCGTTAAAAGCCTACAAAGATTACATTGCAGACCAATCCAATGCTGGATTTTTAAAAGCGCACGTAGCTTCTGTTGAGGCACATATTAATGGCATTAGCATCAAGGAATATGAAAATTTAGAAGGCGTACTAACACTTGATTTTATTTTTGTGTTTATTCCTATTGAGTCTGCATTATTAGTAGCACTTGATCAAAAACCAGATTTATTTACACTTGCACTCAAAAAGAATATTGTCTTAGTATCGCCTTCAACCTTAATGATGAGTCTTAAAACCGTACATCATATCTGGCAAACTGAGCGACAAAACCAAAATTCAGAAGAAATTGCTCGTCAAGCGGGTGCCATGTATGACAAATTATTTGGCTTTATTAAATCAATGAATGACATTGAAAAACATCTAGATAAGGCTCAAAAAAGCTATAAAGAAGCACGAGGAAAATTATCTGATGGCAAGGGTAATTTAATCGGCCGTGCTGAAAAACTCAAAGAGCTAGGCGTGCAATCTAAAAAGGAACTTAACTAATGCAAATTTCAACAAACTATTCATTTTCTCAAGATGAACTAACTGGCAAGGTTATTTTGGTAACGGGTGCTAACCGTGGCTTTGGTAAGGCAATGACACTAGATTTGGCTAAAGCTGGTGCTACAGTTATTATGCTGGGTAGAGATTTAGGCTCGCTTGAAACTGCTTATGACGAAGTGGTTGATGCAGGATTTGTAGAGCCAATTTTGTACCCTTTGGATCTCGAAGGTGCAACGCCTGAGCACTATGATCAATTACAAAAAGATGTGCTGGATAATTTTGGCAAGCTTGATGGCTTGATTCACAATGCTGGAATTATTGGTGCAATGATGCCAATTGAGCAATATGATCTTAAGCTTTGGTATTCAACTATGCAGATCAATGTTAACGCCCCCTTTATGCTGACTCAATGTCTAATTCCAGCGCTTAACAAATCAGCAGATGCACGTATTTTATTTTTATCTTCATCGGTAGGGCGTAATGCTCGAGCATATTGGGGTGCATATGGAGTGAGCAAATTTGCGGTTGAGGGTTTGAGTAAAACTTTATCAGAAGAGCTTGAAAAGACTAATATTAAAACTAATTCACTTGATCCAAAACGCATGCGCACCAAGATGCGCCAGACGGCTTATCCAGCTGAAAATACAGATAATATCCCAACACCAGAATCAATGAGTCCAGCGATTGTGTATTTAATGAGTGAGAGTGCTAAAGCGTTAAATGGCGAGCAACTAACGCTTGAAATAAACTAGCGCTGTAAATCTTCTGTCAGGTGAGGGTGGATCGTCTTTAAAATTTCTTTAAAGACTTTTTCGTTACCAGCAACAACATTACCTGTTTCTAGGTATTTTCCACGACCAGAAAAATCACCCACATAGCCGCCTGCTTCTTTAACTAGCAATACGCCTGCTGCAACATCCCAGATGTTTAATTCAATTTCCCAGAATCCGTCCATACGTCCAGCGGCAACATAAGCCAAATCAAGTGCTGCAGAGCCAGCTCTACGAATGCCAGCAACTTGCGGATGAATAGCTTTAAACATATCAAGATATGCATCTAGATGCTGCGGTGCTTTAAATGGAAAGCCAGTACCAATAAGAGTGTTTTCAAAACCTTGTGTATTTGTTACACGAATTCTTTGCTCATTTAAAAAAGCACCTTCACCTTTTACAGCAGTGAATAATTCTTCTTTAAATGGGTCGTATACGACAGCATGAGTTGGCTCATCGTTTTCATATAAAGCAATAGAAACCGCATATTGTGGAAAGCCATGAAGATAGTTGGTAGTGCCATCAAGCGGATCAAGAATCCAAACAAAACGTTTGTCTTTGCCAACAATTTCACCGTTTTCTTCACCCAAAATTGAATGATCGGGAAAGGCGTATTTCAACTCGTCTATAATAGCATCTTCAGCGGCCTTATCCACTTCAGAAACGAAGTCATTGATCGCTTTATTTTCAACCGTTAATAAATCAATTTGGTTGTGATATCTTAAGATGATGTCACCCGCTTTTCTAGCGGCTTTAACGGCAATATTAAGCGTAGGATTCATAATTAATAGACAAATGCAAAAAGAGACAAATTATACCTTTGATAATGTGCGCGTGGTTATGGTTAATACCACCGAGCCTGGCAATATTGGTGCGGCTGCCCGTGCCATGAAAAATATGAATCTTTCCAAGTTGTATTTGGTTAATCCAAAAACTCATCCATCAGCTGTCGCAACCGCTAGAGCAAGTGGAGCAGATGACATCTTATCCAGCGCTGTAGTCTGTGATACATTAGAAGAGGCATTAGCAGGCACTCAGTTAGTGATTGGTGCGAGTGCGCGTCAGCGTAATGTTAAATGGAGACAAATGGATGTGGTTGACGCTTGCACTGAAATACAAAAAAGCACGACTGTTGCAGGGCAAGAGGCTGCCGTGGTATTTGGCAC
>CAJVCJ010000003.1 GCA_910595855.1 Candidatus Thioglobus vulcanius
AAACTTAAAGGCAGTATTCGCAAAAGGTTTGCAGTTAGATGGCAATATGTATATTAGTATTGACGCTCTAATTACGGGTATCACTTCATACTTTTATATTCCACAGCCTAAAGGATTAGCAGCATTTTCTGCCTCTGCTTGGATTGCATTTTCAACACAAGTAACCATTGCAAGTGCGGCATTAGCAACAGTATATAGTCATACACTTAAATAAAGAAACACCTTTTATTTAAAGACAAAACAGCTCTATAAGAGCTGTTTTTTTTATGGTTATGCATAATAACGATTATTCAGTTTAATTAAAAAATATGTACTATAATTAAACACTTATTTGACACAAGATTACACACTCTTATAGCGACCTAATTAACCGGATGATCAATTATGACTCGTACAACAATTAAAGCTCTATTTTTACTCGCGTTACTAGCCTTTCCAATTGGCAAGGTAATAGCAGGATTATCAATTACACCAGCATTTATTCGTTTGGATAAAACCATGCAGGGTAAGAAATATATCATACCTGTTATGGTAACAAACCAATCTGCAAAAAAGACCGAGCATTTTAAAGTTGCAGTAGAGGGGCCTTCATCTATGATTAATGGATTGCCGGCTAAAAAGGTAATCAGCTGGACAACTGTCAAGCCTCAGAAATTCTCAATACAGCCTGGAGAGTCTCGTAAAATTAAGATGAGCGTCAAGGTGCCTAAAGGCTACACAGGTGATTACAGGGTTTATTTATCAATCACTCAAGATCCAAAAAAATATAATCTGAAAATCAAAAAAAGAAAGATTAAAAATTCTATTGGAATTATGCAGCTTGGTAAAACCTCTACAAGAATTCCAGAGTTTAAAACTCATGTAAAGGCACTTGTTAAAATTAATGTTCCTGTAGTAATTAGAGCAATCAAGCCAGGTCAGAAAATTAAACTTAGAAGTAAGCAGGCAAAATTTACTAAGTTTAAAGTAGCCTCTTCATCAGATAAACGTAAAGCTATGACAATTAAGTCAATGTTTGAAAATAAAACGAGATTTGATGTAACGGTTAAAGGTTCGTGTACCTTGCTAAACAAAAAAGGCTCTAAGAAATTGATGCAAGCAAAGATGGCGCAAAAGATTTTAGTACAGCCAAAGCAAAAAGCACCAGTGTCATGTGATTTCGGCTCCGCCCTTCCACGCGGAACATATCAAGTGCAGGGTAATTTTAAAGTACAGATTAAAGGCGCTAAAAGCATTGTTAAGATTAACAAGCGTCAAAAATTGAAGATTAGTAAGCAGTTAGCGAAAAAAATTGCAGGACGCGGTTCAATTGGAGGTCAGGATGATATCACCACTCCTTTGTTACTTTCACCTACCATGGTTCAACAAGAGGTTGTAGGCGGTAAAGTTCGAAAACTAACCGTAGAGGTGGTCAACCCTACCTCCAAAAAATTTAATATCACTTCTAGTTTTAGGTTGACCAATGACAATAGAGTCAAAGTAATATTTAAACCACGAAAATTTAAATTGGCAGCGGGTTCAGCTAAAAGAGTGTCTGTTGAATTTAAATCTAAAGATAAGAAATCACCAATTTATGGCTGGATTGATTTTGCCGCTAAACAAGCTAAAGGGGCGCCACCAGCATCAATTCCTGTTTTGTTAGTGCCTGAAGGTTTGAAGCAGAGTCAGAAGCTTAAGTTTAGTGATATAACAGCTAAGCTAACATCTGGCAATTCGCGCATACATTTTACAACCAACGTCATAAACCATAAAAAGGGTATGGAGGCATTGTACTTATCGGCAACTATTGCAATTACAGATATTGAAAGTGGTGTTTTGGCTTTATCTAATAAAGTAGTATTAGAGAATGAAAATCTATTACCAGGCAACAAGATTATTGCGAGTTCAGATATTGATTTTGATAGGCTAAAAGATGGTGTGTATCAAATATTGATCATGCTATCCAGTGATGAGGGTGGTGTCAGCTTGAAAAAACAGGTTAATCTTGTGATTAATCGTGATATTGCTCAAAAAATTAAGGTAATTGATAATGAATAAAGGTTTTTCAAAAATAGTATTGTTATTAAGCCTAGCTTCTATTTTTTTAGCTCAACCAGTTTTTGCTGAAGAGGGGCGCTTTTTAACTAATTTAATCACTACGAGTAAAGATGTTAAAAAGGCTGATCACGATCGCCAATATCAATTTTTGTTAAAAAAAATGTTTAATATAAAAAATATTGAGCACAAGATTTTCTCTCGTAAATCAAAAAAAGAAGCTGCGCTTAAGTTTCTAAAGAGATACCAGGGACAAGGTCGTTACGCTGATAATTCAGAAAGATTGATTACGGTTAATGAGTTAGTGGCAAATAGAGCGGCTAAGGATGCTTATAATGGCATTCGCAATAAAATTAAAGAAGATTTATCTGACAGGGGCTATGTTAACTTTTCTAAAAGACCTAAAAGCATTAAAAGTATTACTGATTATAAACGTGTCACTAACTCATTCTTTGAAACGAATTTACGTGACGCATTAAATGAGGTTTCTCAGCAGGTAGATATACCATTCTTGATGGATGAGTCAATACAAGGAACTGTCACAGTTAAATTAAAGGATACACCACTAGATAGAGCGCTTGACATGTTGCTAGTTGCAGGTGGCTTTGATTACGTCGAAAATGATCATTATATTTTGATTGGCTTTCCTCAATCATCTAGTCCATTATTTAAACGCTTAAGTGTTACCAAGGTATTGCATCCGGTTTATGTACTACCAACTCAGATTCAAGAGCTTTTATCTGCTGATTACAAATCATTTGTGAAGTTTAGTGATGATACTAATACCGTTGTTATTACTGCACAAAAAGAGTTGCTTAGTAGAATAACTGCGGATATCGCCGCAATTGATCAACGCCCTGCACAAATGAAGCTCGAAGTCTTAATTGCCGATATAACAAACAGCGCAAAAAGAAAAATGGGTCGTGATTTATGGAATGATAAAGCATATGCTGTTGGTACACTTGGTGGCACCCCGTTTGATCTTAAGTCATCAACAGACTCAGGATTTACGATTAATGTCGCACCAAAAGGCCAGAATCTTTTAGAGACGATTGGCGGTACCGCTTCACCACTTCTTGCCGGCCAAACTGCATTAAGTTATTTTACGGGTGTATTTAATGCCATGGAAGATACCGGTGAAGCACGCGTTTGGGCAACGCCTAGTGTTGTTGCGTCAGATGGAAAAATGGCAAA
>CAJVCJ010000004.1 GCA_910595855.1 Candidatus Thioglobus vulcanius
CTTTGTTGGGTGACAAGCCCCTGCAAAGTCGATCCTTATTTTTTAGCAAATAACACATTATGAGTATTTATTTAGGCGTCAACATTGATCATATAGCGACCATTCGCCAAGCGCGAGGTACAAACTATCCTTCCCCAATAGAAGGGGCTTTATTGTGTGAGCAGTCCGGTGCTGATAGCATCACACTTCATTTGCGCGAAGATAGGCGTCACATCCAGGATTCTGATGTAGAAATCCTACGCCAAAAACTCAGCACTAAAATGAATTTAGAAATGGCAACGACTGATGAAATGATAGCCATTGCTGAAAAAATTAAACCCGAAGACTGCTGTCTAGTTCCTGAGAAGCGTGAAGAGCTTACCACTGAAGGTGGGCTAGATGTTGCAGGTCAAATTCCACGTATGACAGATGTATGTGCAAGATTGGCAGCAGCTAATATTACTGTTTCTTTATTTATTGATGCACAAAAAGACCAGATTGATGCGGCTAAGCAGTGTGGTGCTCCGGTGATTGAACTGCATACTGGTCATTATGCTGACACCTTTGGTGAAGAGCAAATACAAGAATTTGAACGTATTAAAGCGATGGCAACTTATGCTCACTCTATTGGCTTGCAGGTTAATGCGGGTCATGGATTGACCATGGAAAATACCACCGCTATCGCACAACTACCTGAAATTGTTGAGTTGAATATCGGTCATTCTATTGTTGCTAGAGCTATTTTTGTAGGACTTGCACAGGCAACTCGAGAGATGAAAGACTTAATGCTGAAAGTAAGGTTAAATACTTTAGAGGGTTTATAAATGATTTACGGTATTGGTACGGATATTATTAACATTGAGCGCGTTGAGCATATTTTAAGTAAAAATAAACAAGGCTTTGTTAATCGAGTATTGTCTGATCATGAACGACAATTATTTGCCAATAAGGGTGATAGCGCTTCATACTGTGCAAAACGTTTTGCTGCTAAAGAGGCTTTTGCAAAAGCACTTGGAACGGGTATTGGCAGGACGGTAAGCTTTCAAGATTTAACCATTCGTAATAACGATAGCGGCAAGCCTTATTTTATTCCTAGTGAAAAGTTACGCTTACATTTGGTAGGTAAAAATATCAAGCACGCACATCTCAGCTTGTCAGACGAAAAATTTAATGCAGTTGCGTTTGTGGTGCTAGAGTTGGGTGCAGAGCAGGAATCAGAGTCAGGCGAATACAATACAACGTTTTAGTTGATATATTGTCCATAGCCAGCCTTATTGGCTTCATTTTTAGTACCAAAACATCCGAATTTTTTAGCAGTTTGGTAGCCTGAAAAGGCCATTTTACTTCTCTCTAAAACAGCAACCGGAGTGTTGTCCATGTCAAAATGCTCAAGAGAGTTATTCATTTTTTTGATACCAGTTTGAGTAAGTCCACCACAATTTTCATTGTAGAATTTAACCGCACCAATCACAACTAACATTTCATTGGGTGATAGGGCGTACAAGGTGGTACTTAATGTCATTAATGTTGCAATTAATATTTTTCTCATTACAGTAACTTAGGCAATATTTAGCTTAAAGTTTACTATGATTTATTGAGGGTATTAATGATTTAGATCAATTATTTTAAATAATGACAAAGATAATTCACACTAACATCATCTTCTAGTTTGTACACTTTGGTAAAGGGGTTGTAAGTCATGCCGATCATACCTTTAAGTGCCATGTTAGATTCCCTTGCCCATTCATCCATTTCACTTGGTTGGATGAATTTATCCCAATCGTGAGTACCTTGAGGTAGTAATTTTAAAATATACTCAGCACCAACAATGGCAAATAAATAAGATTTGGTATTTCGATTAATGGTGGATAAGAAAATATGTCCACCAGGTTTGACCAATTTAGCACAAGCTTTAATAATAGAGCTTGGATCAGGCACATGCTCTAGCATTTCTAAACAAGTAACTACATCAAACTTCCCTGCATGAGTTTCAGCAAGTTCTTCAACTGGTATTTTTTGATAATCAACCTGATGGCCTGATTCAAGCAAATGAAGCTTGGCAACCTCTAGTCCAGCTTCTGCCATATCGATACCGGTTACATCGGCACCTTCAGCAGCCATCGCTTCGCTTAATATGCCACCACCACAGCCAACATCAAGAATTTTTTTACCACTTAAAGAATTATCACAACGCTCTTTAATGTAATTTAGGCGTAATGGGTTGATATCATGAAGCGGCTTAAATTCTGAATTTTTATCCCACCAGCGTGACGCTAGTGCAGCAAACTTATCAACCTCATCAAAATCTACATTGCTCATAGTGATGTAACAGCGCTCAACACCTCATCAACATGACCAGGTACTTTCACTGCATCCCAATGCTTGATGATATTGCCTTGCGGATCAATTAAAAAGGTTGAGCGCACAATGCCCATTTTTTGTTCGCCATTTTTAGGTGGCTTTAACTGCCAAACACCAAGTGATTCACACAGAGATCCATCTTCATCAGCAATCAACTCAAATGGAAAAGATTGGTCTTCTTTGAATTTTTCATGGCTTATTAAGCTGTCTTTTGAAACGCCATATACCACTGTGTTAGCATTAACAAATACATCGTGGTTATCTCTAAAATCCTGCCCTTCAAGCGTACAACCAGAAGTTGCATCCTTAGGATAGAAATACAAGACAATATTACGACCCTCTGAATCAGGAATACTTACATCTAGATTACTCGTTGCTTTACAACTGGTTGTTTGTACTTTACTCATAACTATTTAGGGCTTAAATTAATAAAGTCTTTATTTTATCATAGAGACTGTACAGCTTCCAAGACCTCATCAACATGGCCCTTAACCCTAACTTTATCCCAAGACTTAAGAATATCACCATTAGGGCTAATAATAAAGGTTGAGCGTACAATACCCATGTACTCTCTACCCATGAATTTTTTCAATTGCCATACGCCAAATGTTTCACACAACTCTCCACTTTCATCAGAAATCAATTCAAAGGGAAATTCTTGTTTGGCTTTGAATTTCTCATGTTTGGCTAGCGTGTCTTTTGAAATACCATATACAATTGCATTTGCTTTAATAAATGCCTTGTGATTATCTCTAAAATCTTGACCTTCTGTAGTGCAGCCAGGTGTTGCATCCTTGGGGTAGAAGTATAAAACAATATTACTTCCTTTTTCATCAGGAATATTAACGGTTAAATTGCTAGTTGCTACGCAGGTAATGGATTGAACTTTATTCATTGCTTGTATAATGGCTTGTTTAAAACGTTGATTTTATCACTGTCATGAAGAACATCCGCAATTTCTCAATCATCGCCCATATTGATCATGGCAAGTCTACCATTGCAGATCGTTTTATTCAGTTTTGTGGCGGTTTGAGCGATAGAGAAATGTCAGCGCAAGTGTTAGATTCAATGGATATCGAGAAAGAGCGCGGCATTACCATTAAATCCCAAAGTGTGACGCTAGATTACCAAGCGAACAATGGTGAAACCTACCAACTAAACTTTATTGATACACCGGGCCACGTTGACTTCTCATATGAAGTGTCTCGCTCGTTATCAGCTTGTGAAGGTGCGTTATTAATTGTAGACGCCTCACAAGGCGTTGAAGCGCAAACAGTGGCAAATTGTTATACCGCTTTAGATCACGGCTTAGAAGTGGTTACCGTACTTAATAAGATTGATTTACCTGCTGCTGAACCAGAGCGCGTGATCGAAGAGGTTGAGGATGTTATTGGTATTGAGGCGATGGATGCAGTTCATGCTAGTGCTAAGTCAGGTATTGGCATTCAAGATATTCTGGAACAAATTGTTGAAAAAATCCCTGCTCCAGAGGGAGATATAGAGGCGCCTATTAAGGCGTTAATTATTGACTCTTGGTTTGATAATTATTTAGGTGTTGTTTCTTTGATTCGAGTTATTGATGGTGAGATCAAGGCTAAAACTAAGATTAAAATTTTCTCTAATGGCAATGTGCACTCAGTAGACGAGGTAGGCGTATTTACCCCTAAGCGTAAAAAGACTGACAGTTTAAAAGCTGGAGAGGTTGGCTTTTTAATTGCCAACATTAAGGATATTGATGGCGCCCCAGTGGGTGATACAATTACCGGTGCTAAAAATTCTGTCACCGAGCCTTTGGAAGGTTTTAAGCCAGTACAGCCACGAGTATTTGCAGGTATTTTCCCAATCTCTGGCGAAGATTATGAGAAATTTCGCGATGCATTGGCTAAACTTCGCCTAAATGATGCGGCACTTCAATATGAACCTGAAAGTTCAGATGCATTAGGGTTTGGATTTCGTATTGGATTTTTAGGTTTGTTGCATATGGAAATTGTGCAAGAGCGCTTAGAGCGCGAATACGATCTTGATTTAATTACCACTGCTCCAACAGTTATATATGAAATCCTAGACAGCAAGGGTAATATTCATCATGTGGATAGCCCATCTAAAATGCCTGACAATCAATCTATTGCTGAGTTTAGAGAGCCTATTATTACTGCCAATATTTTGGTAACAGATGAATATGTTGGTAATGTTATTAGCCTTTGTGTTGAAAAGCGTGGTGTGCAAAAAAGTCTAACTTACATGGGTCGACAAGTGCAATTGGTTTATGAACTACCTTTAAACGAAGTAGTGTTAGATTTCTTTGATCGACTTAAATCGGTATCACGTGGCTTTGCTTCGATGGATTATCAATTTGAACGCTACCAAGAGTCTGATTTAATTCGTCTTGATATTATGATTAATCAAGAGCCGGTTGATGCGTTAGCCTTAATTATTCATCGTGAAGATTCAGTACGTAAGGGTCGAGAAATTGCAGAAAAGATGAAGGAGTTAATTCCACG
>CAJVCJ010000005.1 GCA_910595855.1 Candidatus Thioglobus vulcanius
CTTGAAAGCCTTTAATAATATGGTGGGGCGTGAGCGATTTGAACGCTCGACCAGCGGATTAAAAGTCCGATGCTCTACCAACTGAGCTAACGCCCCATATTAGTTTTTCAACACTAAGTGCAAAAAGTGAAATTATACATTATCTCGATCTAAAAACAACAAAATTTAGCCTTTATTTACCATTTCTTTTAAGCCTTTTCCTGGCTTGAAAAATGGTACGTATTTTTCCCCAACCTGTGTTCTTTCACTGGTTTTAGGATTAATACCTTGGCGCGCCTTTCGATGTTTTTTTAAGAAAGCACCAAACCCTCTAATCTCAACACCTTCGCCCGATACAATCGAACTTGTGATTCTCTCTAGGATTAAATCAACCATTATTTTAACGTCTGATTTTGCTAGATTTGAATTCTCTGTTAAGATTTGAATTAAGTCTGTTTTTTTCATAATTTCACCATAAAAAAAGGCCGCTTTGTATTACTACGCAGCGGCCTTTTTATTGACTAAGGGTTACTTATCTTTAGCTTGCTTAAGTAAGTCACCTAAAGTTGAACCTGTTGCTTCATCAGAAGACTGCTTATTGTAGTCTGCCATTGCTGCTTGCTCTTCAACTGTGTCTTTCGCTTTAACACTTACTGCGATGTTGCGAGATCTTCTATCAACGTTCATGATAACTACTTCGATTTCAGCACCAGTCTTAAGAACTGTAGTTGCATCATCAACACGTTCTTGTGAAATTTCACCAGCTTTTAAGTAACCAGTGATATCTTCAGCTAGACCGATAACAGCACCACGAGGATCAACTTCTAAGATAGTACCTTTAACGATAGCACCTTTCTTGTTAGCTGATGCATACTGCATAAAGTCATCTTCAGATAACTGCTTAATGCCTAATGAAATACGCTCTTTTTCAGCATCAATGTTAAGAATAACAACTTCTAACTCTTGACCTTTAGAGAAGTTTGCAACTAACTCTTCAGAAGATTGCTTGTCCCAAGAAATGTCAGCTAAGTGAATTAGACCATCAATGCCGCCTTGTAAGCCAACAAATAAACCAAAGTCAGTAATTGACTTAACGTTTACGATAATCTTGTCGCCTTTGTTTTGAGTAGCTTCAAATGCTTCCCAAGGGTTTTCTAATGCTTGCTTCATTGATAATGAAATACGGTGCTTAGACTCTTGAACATCTAATACCACTACATCAACTTCTTGACCTAGTTTAACAATCTTAGAAGGACGTGCATTTGCATTAGTCCAATCCATTTCTGAAACGTGAACCAAACCTTCAACACCGTCTTCGATACGTACAAACGCTCCGTAGTCAGTAAGGTTAGAAACTGTACCAGTAACTTTCTTGCCGATAGGTAAACGATCTGAGATGTTATCCCAAGGGCTAGCAGTAAGCTGCTTAAGACCTAGTGATACACGCATCTTCTCTTTATCGTAGTTAAGAACCACAACTTTGATCTTATCGCCAATAGCAAGTTTTTCAGATGGGTGATTAACACGCGTCCAAGAAATGTCAGTAATGTGTAGTAAACCATCAACACCACCAAGATCAACAAATGCACCGTAATCAGCCAAGTTCTTAACAATACCTTCAATCTCTTTGCCTTCAGCAAGAGTTTCAAGTAATGCTTCACGATCAGCTGAGTTAGCTTCTTGCATAACTGCTTTTCTAGAAATAACGATGTTGTTTCTAACTTCGTCCATCTTGATAACGATTGCTTCAATTTCTTGACCAGTAAGGTATGAGAAATCTTTAACAGGACGTACATCAACTAATGAACCTGGTAAGAACGCTTTAACAACGCCAATATCAACTGTAAGACCACCTTTAACAGCGCCAGTAACGATACCAGTAACAGTCTCTTTAGAATTCATTGCTGTTTCTAATGACTGCCATAACTTAATGCGTTTCGCTTCAGTGTGAGACAATAATGTATTACCCAGGCCATCGTCGATTGATTTTAAAGCAACTTCTACTACATCGCCTTCTGCAACTTCTAATTCACCTTTTGGGTTTTTAAATTCGTCTAGAGAGATGAAACCCTCTGATTTTAAGCCAACATTTACAATCGCTTTTTCACGATTGATGCTAACTACGGTACCCATTAATAAGGCACCTACTTTTACGTTTTGTTGTTCTACACTGTTCTCAAACAGTTCAGCAAATGTTTCTGACATATTTTCTTCTTGATATTGACCGGTAATTTTTTAGGCTATTTACGGTATACGCCTAATTCATATCGGGTTAGTTTATTTATAAAGCTTAACCGCTTAAGCTTTAACCATTTCGCTCACTTGAGCAATAACCTCATCCAATGACAACGTAGTTGTGTCAATGATAAGGGCATCTTTTGCAGGTTTTAAAGGTGAGTGTTTGCGTGATGAATCACGCTCGTCTCGGGCTTTTACGTCTACTAAGATTTGCGATATTATACCCTTTGAGCCCTGTGCTTGCAATTGTTTTAGGCGTCTATTAGCGCGCTCATCAGCGCTGGCTGTTAGATAAACTTTGAATGGTGCATTAGCAAAAACTACCGTACCCATATCGCGACCATCTGCCACTAATCCTGGCAAGGTTGCAAAATCTTGTTGACGCTTAAGTAATGCTGCACGTACCACGCCAATTGAGGCGATTTTAGAGGCTTTTTCACCAGTCTCTTCTGTGCGTAATACTTTGGATACATCTTTGCCATCTAGAAAAACACTAACCAGCTCACTATCCGCGTGAGTTTTAAATGCTAAATCTAGATTTGTAGCAATTTCTTCAAGAGATTTTTCATCTGTAATGGAAACACCTCTTGATTCAACTGCCAATGCAAATGCACGATAAATCGCGCCTGAGTCCAGCAAGTGCCAACCCTGTTGTTGGGCAATTACGCGTGCAACTGTACCTTTTCCAACGCCACTTGGGCCATCAATCGTTAAAACCGGTGAATTCATTTAACCTCTGGTCTCATGTGCGGGAATAACAACACATCACGAATAGATGGCGAATCAGTAAATAACATCACTAATCTATCAATGCCAATACCTTCACCAGCCGTAGGCGGCATACCGTATTCTAATGCACGAATATAGTCTGCGTCATAATGCATGGCTTCATCATCGCCTGCATCTTTTTCAGCCACTTGAGCCTTAAAGCGCTCTGCTTGATCTTGAGCATCATTAAGTTCAGAAAATCCATTGGCAATTTCACGACCACCAATAAACAATTCAAATCGATCGGTGATGAATGGATTGTTGTCATTACGACGCGCAAGTGGCGAAACCTCTGTCGGGTATTCAGTAATAAAAGTTGGTTGAAAAAGTTTTTCTTCAACGGTTGCTTCAAAAATCTCAATTTGAATTTTTCCTAAGCCCCAGTTATCTTTAACATCAATACCTAATTTTTTCGCAGTGGCTGTTGCATTAGCCTCGCTTAAATCATCGGCTGTGAATGTTGGATTGTATTCAAGAATTGAGTCAAACACGCTAATTCGATTAAAGGCTTTAGAAAAATCAAAATCATCGCCTTGATAATGAATCGTAGCACTGCCACATACATCTACAGCAATACCGCGGAATAGCTTTTCAGTTAGATCCATTAGATCATGATAGGTCGCATACGCTTGATAAAACTCAATCATGGTGAATTCTGGATTATGGCGTGTTGAAAGACCTTCGTTTCTAAAATTTCGATTAATTTCAAACACTCGATCCATGCCACCAACAACCAATCTTTTTAAATAAAGCTCAGGCGCAATACGCAAATACATGCCAATATCAAGCGCGTTGTGATGCGTCTCAAATGGCTTTGCTGTAGCACCACCAGGAATGGTTTGCAACATTGGTGTTTCCACTTCCATGAAATCAGCATCATTGAAAAAATTACGGATATAGCTAACTATTGCACTTCGGCGCTTAAAGGTATTGCGCGCATCTTCATTGGTAATCAAATCAACATAACGCTGGCGATATCTGGTTTCTTGGTCAGACAGTCCGTGGAACTTTTCAGGTAGTGGTCTAAGTGATTTGGTTAATAGTTTAATACTATCAACACGCACTGACAATTCACCAACATTGGTTTTAAACAATATGCCCGTTGCGCCAACAATATCACCAATATCCCATTTCTTAAACTGCTCGTTATAAAAGCCTTCTGGTAATTCGTCGCGCGTTACAAATACTTGTACTCTAGCACTTGAATCTTGCAATGTAGCAAAGCTAGCCTTGCCCATAACGCGCTTAAGCATCATACGGCCTGCAATACAGACTTGAACGGCTTTTTCTTCTAGCTCTTCTTTAGAAAATTGATCGTAATCATTGATAATATTTTGCGCCAAATGTGTTGGTTTAAAATCGTTAACAAAAGGATTTCCAGCTTCTCTTAACTTATCTAGTTTTGATTTTCTTTCGGTGATTAATTTATTGTCGTCTTGATTACTCATAAGGGTTAGTGCTGTGTTTTATGTTCTAATTCTTGCTGTGCCAATTGCTTGGCCTTGGTCAAGTCTTGCTCAGATTGCGTCATGTTGCCCATGCGCTTTAGCAAAGTGCCACGATTATAATAGGCTTGATAAAAATTTGCATCCAATTCAATGGCTTTATTTAGATCTTTTAATGCGAGATCATCTTTTGCAGTTTTAATATAAGCGTTACCCCGATTATAAATAGCGGCAATATAGTTTTCATCTAGAGCTATCGCCTGAGAATATGCGCTAATTGCCTCGATGCTTTTTTCTAATCGATCATAACAATTTCCAAGATTATTAAAAGCACCACTATCAGTATTATTAAGCTCAATTGCCTGTTCAAAATACCCAACAGCAGAATCAAAGTTTTCTTTCTCTTGCTCTAAATAAGCTAAGCAAAAGTAAGCTTCTGAACTATTAGGATTTGCTTGAATGGCATTCGACATACTTTCAATAGCTAAATCATCACTACCTTGCAATTGATGTAAATTTCCCAAACTTAGATAAGCATTAGCTTTTAAATTATCGTCAATAGATTGATGATTAACCAAGCCATTCCACGCCTGAATCGCTAAAGATAAATCGCCATTTTTTTGATGCGTATAAGCCTCAACCATTAAATCGCTTAATTCTTTTTCTGTACTCATATTAATGTAATGATTAATTTCCTAGTATTGACTCCGTCTCGATGCTCATATAAATACAAACCTTGGTTTTTACTCAAGCCAAGCTTACCTTGAATGATCGGAATGGTTTTTGCTTCGCCAGTAAGAATTGATCGAATATGTCCAGACATATCAAAATCACCCTCACCAATGTGTCGATAGCTAGGATCAGCATCAACTACGCTAGCTTGAAAATAGTCTTCCACATCAAGCAATAAATCAGGATCTTCACTGCCTGTAATCATAAGTGATGCTGAGGTATGTGCAACAAACACATGGCATAATTGCAAAGAATCATCACTAATAAATGCATTAACCTGCTGACTGATTGCAATAGCGCCTCGGCCTTGCGTATCAATCATTAATTCATGCTGACTCACTTTAATAAATCCTTGGCTTTGCTTGTGCTAATCACAGGTGGTTGTGTATTTTTTTTGGTTTTAAACGATCGAATAAAAAAGAAAGCGCCGAATAATAAAAAAGCAAATGGCGCATACCATAATAAATAAGTATTTATATTTACAGGTGGCTTAAACACGACAAAATCACCATATCGGTCTACCATGTAGCGACGTATTTGATCGTTAGTTTGCTGGGTGATGATTAGCTCTCTTACTTTTTCACGCAAGTCCTTGGCAAGACCAGCATTTGACCCACCAATGCTTTGCCCCTGACAAACTGGGCAGCGAATCTCATCAATTAGACTACGGTAGCGCTGCTCTTGCTCGGTATTAACAAAACTCTTAGCCTCAATACTTTCAGCAATTACCGGCTGAAAAGCTAATAGCATAATACACAAACCAACTCCTTTAACTAGTGCCATTGTTTGGGTAAAATTTTGCATACTTTACTTTTTAATTTTAAAACCTAGATTTTACACCTGTCAACAGATGTAAAAAGGAGACACATGCCATTAATTACACTTGACAGCCTTTCTTTGAGCTTTTCAGATAAGCCAATTCTAAATGAGGTTAGCTCAACCATCCTCAAAGGTGACAAAATTGCACTGATTGGTCGAAATGGCGAGGGTAAGTCAACTTTTATGCGTATTTTGGCTGGCACTATCGAGCCTGATGATGGCATGTTAAAAATCAAAAATGGTGTAACGATTAGCTATTTAGAGCAAACCCCGCCTGAAAATAACGACAAAAATCTATTTGATATTGTTGCCGAAGGCTTAGGCGAAATCGGAGGTATCCTAACTAAATATCAACACCTAATCAAACAAGAAAAACTTGATGAGGCTGGTGAATATCAACAAAAAATTGATCAACTTGATGGCTGGCAATATTTACATAAAATTGAAGCCATTCTTAATCGCTTCACCTTAAATGGTGACACCACACTTGCCACCCTATCTGGCGGCTGGCGACGACGCGTAATGCTCGCTAGAGCGCTTATTCAAGAGCCAGATGTTTTGCTACTTGATGAGCCAACCAACCACATGGATATTACTGCCATTCTTGATTTGGAAAGAATGCTTAAAGAATATCACGGCACTTTAGTATTGATCAGTCATGATCGTTCATTTGTAGCTGGTATTGTTAACAAGGTGTTTGATTTAGATCGTGGCAATTTAAGTGTGTTTGAGTGCGGCTATAAAGATTATGTAAAACGCAAAGATGAGCAGCTTCACGCTGAAGAGCTTGCCAATGTTCGCTTTGACAAAAAACTTGCCCAAGAAGAAACCTGGATTAGACAAGGCATTAAAGCACGTCGAACCCGTAATGAAGGCAGAGTTAGAGCCCTACAAGACATGCGCAGCTCCTTTGTTAATCGTCGAGCCAAAAAAGGTAACGTCAAAATCCATGCATTGGAAGATGAAAATAGAGCTTCTAAAGTTGTCTTTGAAGTTAAGAAAATCTCTTATGAAATTGCAGGCTTGCAACTAATCAAAGATTTCTCCATGCTGGTATTAAAAGGTGAAAAAATCGGTATTATTGGTGGCAATGGTACGGGTAAATCAACTTTCATCAAATTACTATTAGATGAGCTACAACCAACCACAGGCTATATTCGTCGATCTAAAACCATTCAATTGGCTTATTTTGATCAAATGCGTGAAAACCTTGACCCTAATATGAAGGCCATGGATTTTGTTTCAGGTGGACGCGAGCATATTGAAGTTGGTGGCAAGAGTAAACATATCATTGGGTATTTGCGTCAGTTCCTTTTTACTGGAAAACAAGCCATGGCTCCGATTAGGATGTTTTCTGGTGGTGAAAAAAATCGACTAATGTTAGCTAAAATTTTATCCCAACCTGCCAACCTACTTGTACTTGACGAGCCCACCAACGATCTTGATGTTGAAACGCTAGAGCTACTAGAAGAAATGCTAGTCGACTACAATGGCACGCTGATTCTCATCTCTCACGATAGAACCTTTTTAAACCATGTGGTTGGCTCTACCGTCGTGCTTGATGGTGATGGCGTGATTAATCAATACGCAGGTGGCTATGATGATTACCTTATACAAAAGCAAGATAAATTAATTGCCGAGAAGCCAAAGAAAAAACCCAAAGAAAAAGTTCAGCAGTCAGCCCCTCAGGTTAACAAAAAACTAAATTACAAGCAACAGCAAGAACTTAAAAGCCTACCTGCTAAAATTGAAAAAACTGAAATCGAAATTGGTGAAATTCAGCTGCAACTATCAGATCCTGAATTTTTTCAAACAGAAGAAGCTCAAGATGCACTTATTCGTCTAGCCAGATTAGAAGCCGACTTAGAGCGTTATTTTGACAAATGGGGTGAGCTTGAATGACACACACAGCCTTAATTGTTGACTTAGATCACACACTTATTAACACCGACCTTTTGTATGAGTCGTCTATCGGTGTGTTGAAAAAACAACCTTGGTTAATTTTAATTTATCCATTTTGGTTTTTTAAAGGCAAGGGTTATTTAAAAAGCCAACTGGTAAAACGCTTTGAAATTGATGTCACAAAGTTGCCTTATATTCAAGCAACCATTGATTATATTAATGAGCGAAAGAAATTGGGTGATACCATTATTTTGGCAACCGCCTCACATAAGGATTATGCCTTTGCTGTTGCCAAACACATTAAATTATTTGATGACGTGATGGCTAGTAATGCTGATTTCAATCTATCTTCTCACAACAAGGCAGATAAATTAGTTGAGCGCTTTGGCAAGAATAATTTTGATTATATGGGTGACCACATGCGCGATATGCCAGTTTGGGAGGCTTCAAATTTAGCTATTTTGGTTAATGTTACTGACAAAATAATTAACAACACCTTGCATTTAAAAACACTGGTTATATCCAAAAAACATTTATGATCCAAGCTTGGTTATTTTTAATATTGGCGATCTTGCTTGAAGTTGCCGGCACAACGGCAATGAAATTTTCAGATGGCTTCAGCAAGCTACTTCCCTCTGTGTTGATTTTTGTCTGTTATGCACTTTCCTTTATTGCCTTAACTTTTGCACTTAAAAAATTTGAGATGGGTATTGCCTATGCAATATGGGCAGGAATTGGTACGGTATTAATTACAGCAATTGGTATTATCTATTTTAAAGAATCTGCTAATTTATTAAAATTTGGCAGTATTTTATTGATAATTATTGGCGTGATTGGGCTACATCTAAGCACCACTAGCCATACCTAAACTAACCCTCTAATAAGTAAGACAAACTACCAAGTAGCAAATATACAATAGAAGTTGCGACTAAAGTCACGGCAATAACACGCGCCATTTTTAGGTTTTTCCCTAATACTTTATTACTGATAAACCATACACAATAGCCAACAATAAAGGCAATAATCAACAGACGAATTAAAAACATAATACCTACTTAGATGAATTAAAAGTTTCAACTATTTTAGTCGCTAACGCCAAATTAATACCGCTTACTTTTTGAATTTCATCAATTGAAGCATTTTTAATTTCTTGCAATCCACCGAAATAATTAAGCAGTGCGGTGCGCCTTAATTTACCCACACCTTTTATTGACTCCAGTGGTGAAGTGGTACGATTTTTACCACGCTTCAGACGATGATTTTTAATGGCAAAACGATGTGATTCATCGCGAATATGATTAATCAACATCAGTGCAGGATCATGAGGTGGTAAATTAATTTTATTAACCTTATCATTTTTAATGGTGATTAATGTTTCTAGACCAGCTTTGCGTTTTTCACCTTTTGCCACGCCAACCAACTGAATTTCATCAATACCAATAGAATCCATTACCATAACTGCCTGATTGAGCTGTCCCAAGCCACCATCAATAAAGATCACATCAGGCAGCGGCTTATTTTCTTTAAGTAGTTTTGAATAACGTCTATAAATCACCTGATTCATGGCAGCGTAATCATCACCCGGAGTAATATTTTTAATATCAAATTGACGATATTTACTAACTTTTGGCACGCCTTTTTCAAAAACCACACAAGAAGCTGTAGTTGCCTCACCCATCATATGGCTGATATCAAAACACTCCATGGTTTCTGGCAGAGATTTCAAATTCAAAATACTTTGCAAATGAACCAAGGTTGTTTTTTTTCTAAATCTAGCCAATAAATTTTGTTTTAAATTCTCTCGTAGAGTTAAATTTGCGATATTTAAATAATGCTTTTTATCTTTGTTTGGTGTGTCAATAATTCGAGTATTAAGTGCTGTCGAAATTAAGCTTTTATCTGTTAGTTTATGGCTAATTAAAAGCTGTTTTGGCGTATCTTTGCCTAAATAATATAACGGTAAAAATGCACTTAGCACTTTCTCCATCTGTCGATTAGATGAATTTTTAGGCAAGATAAATTCCTGACCAACTTGCTTTCCACCACGAATAAACAGTACTTCAATTGCGTTAACACCATCTTGCTGATAAACAGCAATTACATCTAAATCAGCCGTAGAGCTAGAGGCATGCTGTTCTTGTATTTTTCGCAAATCAATTAGCTGATCACGCATCCTAGCAGCAAGTTCAAAATCTTGATCAATTGATGCAATTTGCATTTTTTCCGATATTTTATCGAGTGTTTGCTTGCCTTTTCCAGCAAGGAATAATGACATCATAGTTACATCTTGCTGGTAATTTTCATCACTTATATGACCAACACAAGGCGCACTACAAAGACCAATTTGATATTCTAAGCACGCTCTAGATCTTGACCGATAAGTAGCATTGGTACACTGCCTAACCTTGAAAATTTTCTTTAATAAGGATAGTGAATCACGCACAACATGGGCAGAAGGATATGGACCAAAATACTGATGTTTATCGTGCCTTTTACCTCTAAAAAATCCAACCCTAGGGTGCTTGTCATTACTAATAGAAATATATGGGTAGCTTTTTGAGTCCTTAAGTAAAATGTTATATCTAGGCATGTGTTGCTTGATAAGCTCAGATTCTAGCAATAAGGCTTGAGTTTCAGTGGCGGTAACGATCACCTTAAAAGTGTCAATGTTAGCCACTAAAGCTCGGGTTTTTCCATCTTCATGCTCTTTCAAAAAGTAACTGGAAACTCGTTTTTTTAAGTTTTTAGCCTTGCCAACATAGATCACCAAACCCTGTTTATCAAGCATTTGATAAACACCTGGCTGGAAAGTAAGGTTGTTAATTTTTTCTTTAATAGGCATTTATGAAAAAGGTTAAAATGATAGTTAAATTATTTGTTCAAAAAAACAATGTTAAAAACACTGCTTATTATATTATCTATTTTGTCTACCAATGTTGCTTTAGCAATGGATGCAAACATAAATCATGCGTCAGCTAATAGCGTCATTGCAGATATTATTGATCCACCAAATTCAGCAGCACTCAATATTATGGTTAGTGCGCTTAGCTCTTTAAAAGAGCTTAAAAAACAAAATAAAGCTTCAAAAGAAAATGTAGAGATGCTAATTCGCCTCAAACTTTTACCTAATATTGCCATGGGTGTTTCTACCAAAATTGCACTCGATAAACATTGGGAGGAGCTCAACATTCAACAAAAACAATTTTTTCAACACTATATTTCGGAATCTTTAATTCAAGATTATGTTGGAATATTATCCAGTTATGAAAAATTAGACAGCATTCAAATAACTGTCGACCCCAAGGTAAAACGTAAAGACAATAAGGCAATTGTCAAACTTTATATAAGTATTAATGACGATCCAAAGCCTGTCTCCGTCACCCTTAAAATGATTCGCCTTAATGCTTGGCATGTCTATGATATTGTTTTTTCCGGTGTTAGTGTTGTTAAGAATTATCGTGCTCAATTTAACTCATACATCAAACGTAAAGGTGTTGACGCATTGATTAAAAAGTCCAAGAAAAAACTGGATAAACACAAGAAATAAATTCATGTACAAACTAATCATTAAAGGGGGGAAGACTCTTAACGGAACGGTAAATATTGCCGGATCTAAAAATGCCGCCCTTCCCATTCTTTTTGCTTCAATATTAGCAGATGAACCTATAAAACTAAGCAACACGCCGCATTTAAGTGATATCTCAACAACACTTAGATTGCTAATGGATATGGGTGGTGAATTTATTCTTGAGTCTGATGGCTCATTATCTGTAGACTCATCAAAGCTAACCAAGCTTACTGCAGAATACGATCTTGTTAAAACCATGAGGGCATCTATCTTATCATTAGGTCCAATACTTGCTAAATACGGAGAAGCCAAAATATCCCTTCCAGGTGGCTGTAGCATTGGCACACGACCGGTTAATCTACACCTAAAAGCATTGAAAGATTTAGGCGCTAAGATAGAGGTTAAAAATGGATACATTTACGCAACCGCTAAAAAATTAATCGGCAACGATATTCATTTTGAACAAGTTACTGTCACCGCTACAGAAAATATTTTAATGGCTGCAACATTGGCACAAGGCACAACCACCATTCACAATGCAGCGCAAGAGCCAGAAATTATTGATCTTGCAAATTGTTTAATCAAAATGGGTGCCAAAATTAGTGGTGCTGGAACTTCAGTTATAACTATTAAGGGTGTGTCTAACTTATCAGGTGCGAGTCACACAGTGTGTCCTGATCGTATTGAAGCTGGCACCTATCTAATTGCCGCTGCAATTACTGGTGGCAAGGTAATACTTAAAAATGCTCAACACCGATCTATGCGAGCAATAATTAGTAAATTAACTGAAGCTGGTGCTGAAATAGAATTCGATAAAACCAGTATAACGCTCGACATGAAAGGCAAAAGACCGAAAGCGGTTAACATTAAAACTAGCACCTACCCAAACTTTCCGACTGACATGCAGGCTCAATTTTGCGCTTTAAATAGCATTGCAGATGGTCAAGCAACCGTTACCGAATCTATCTTTGAAAATCGTTTTATGCATATTCCAGAATTAACTCGTATGGGTGCGCAGTTCAGCTTAGAAGGTAACACGGCCATTTCCAAAGGTGTAAAATTATTAACTGGTGCAAATCTAATGGCAACTGATTTGCGCGCCTCAGCCTCTTTAGTATTAGCTGGGCTTGCTGCACAAGGTACAACTACGATTGAACGGGTTTACCATCTAGATCGTGGCTATGAAACTATTGAAGAAAAATTAAAATTATTAGGCGCTGATATTCAGCGCATACAGGATTAGAGACAAATATCATGTTAACCATTGCATTATCAAAAGGTAGAATTCTAGAACAGACTTTGCCATTATTAAAAAAAGCCGGATTAGAAATAGCCGATGAAGAGCTTAACTCGCGCAAGTTAATTCTAGATACTAATCTAGAGGATGTTAAGGTTATCATCATTCGTGCAACCGACGTACCCGTATTTGTTCAACATGGTGCTGCTGATATGGGCATTGCCGGCAAAGATGTTCTGTTAGAACATGGTGCTAACGGTCTATTTGAAATGCTAGATTTAGGCATTGCCAAATGTAAGCTAATGGTGGCTGCGAAATCTGCAGATCATTTACAAGAGAACATCTTAAAAGTTGCGACTAAATACGTTAATTCTGCCAAGCTATATTTTCAGAAAAAAGGTCAGCCTTGTGAAATCATAAAACTTTATGGTGCGATGGAATTAGCCCCTGTAGTTGGACTATCGCATTGTATTGTTGATTTGGTTGATACAGGAAATACACTAAAAGCTAACGGCTTAATTCCTCTGGATCACATTGTAGATATCAGCTCTCGCCTAGTGGTGAATAACGCCTCTTTTAAAACTAAAAATACTCAAATAAAATCTTGGATTAAAGCCATAGAGCAAAATTTATGATTACAAAATTATCTTCATCTCAAGCTGATTTTCAACAAAATCTTGGTGACCTTTTATCTTGGGAAAGTGTTTCTAATAACGACGTTGCTAAAACCGTTGACGATATTATTACCAACATTCGTAAAACTGGTGATCAAGCTTTAATTGAATATACCAATCAGTTTGATCGAATGAATGCTGCAGATATGGGCGAGCTTACAATTAATTTATCCACATTAAAAGATGCATTTGATAACTTAGCAGATAAAGAAAAAACTGCACTACAAACTGCTGCTGATCGCGTACGTATTTATCATCAAAAGCAAAAGCAAGAGACATGGACCTATACTGAAGATGACGGCACCATGCTTGGACAAAAAATTACCCCACTAGATCGTGTAGGATTGTATGTTCCTGGCGGTAAAGCGGCCTACCCTTCGTCAGTATTGATGAATGCTATTCCGGCTAAAGTAGCGGGCGTTGAAGAGCTTATTATGGTGGTTCCCACACCTGACGGCGTTACTAATCAACTAGTGTTAGCAGCGGCATATATTGCAGGTGTAGATACTGTGTATACAGTTGGTGGCGCCCAAGCAGTTGCAGCTCTGGCGTATGGCACACAAACCATTCCTAAAGTTGATAAAATTGTTGGACCCGGCAATATTTATGTTGCTACAGCCAAGCGAGCAGTGTTTGGCCAAGTTGGTATCGATATGATTGCTGGCCCTAGTGAAATTCTAATTATTTGTGATGGGAAAACCAATCCAGACTGGATTGCCATGGATTTATTTTCACAAGCAGAGCACGATGAAGATGCACAATCAATTTTACTTTGTTCTGATGCTGAATTTATTAGCCAGGTTGAGGCTAGCATTGCCAAGCTACTACCAACCATGGAGCGTAAGAATATCATTGCTACCGCTTTGAAAGACCGTGGTGCTCTAATTCTAACCAAAGACATGAATGAAGCAATTAGAATTTCTAATCAAATTGCACCTGAACATTTAGAACTATCTGTTGAAGACCCTCAGGCTATGCTGGATGGCATCAAACACGCAGGCGCAATCTTTATGGGTCGACATACTTGTGAATCACTGGGTGATTACTGCGCCGGACCAAATCACGTACTACCCACCTCAGGAACAGCAAGATTCTCTTCCCCACTTGGTGTCTATGATTTCCAAAAGAAATCTTCTCTGATTATGGTTTCAGACGAAGGTGCGAATATCTTAGGTGAAATTGCTGCTACATTGGCAGATGGCGAAGGCTTGCAAGCGCATGCACAATCGGCACGCTACCGTATCAAATAAGTTCGTCTTTTTTTAGCTACGCCTAGCTTTACAAGGTTTTATTTGGTGTTAAACATTCAAGCATGCGGCATTAGAATGGCAACTTACCGCCACCCATACCAGGAAGCTTCATTTTAGAAAGATCAGGCATACCGCCAGCACCTTGCATGCCGGCCATTTTTGACATCATCTTTTGCATCTTTCCACCACTCATTTTTTTCATTTGCTTTTGCATTTTTTCAAACTGCTTAAGAAGCTTATTTACATCTTGTGGTGACGTGCCAGAACCCCTAGCAATACGGTTTTTACGAGAGCCTTTAATCAGCTTAATATGAGATCGCTCTTTTGGTGTCATTGAGTTAATAATAGCCACCATTCGCTTAGTGTCAACACCACCCATCATTTGATTTTTAACACTCTGAGGGATTTGACCCATGCCTGGCATCTTATCCATCAAAGCCTCCATGCCACCCATCTGCTCCATTTGTAATAATTGATCGCGCATATCATCTAAATCAAATCGACCTGAGGTCATTTTTTTGACTGATTTTTCCGCTTTTTTATGATCAACCTTTCTAGAAATTTCTTCCACTAAGGATAAAACATCACCCATACCAAGTAAGCGAGATACCACACGATCTGGATGGAATGGCTCTAGTGCGTCAATTTTTTCACCAACACCTAAAAATTTAATTGGCTTGCCGGTAATGTGGCGTACTGACAGTGCTGCACCACCTCGTGCATCACCATCTGTTTTAGTTAAGATAATACCTGTAAGCGGTAGACTATCGGCAAAAGCCTTAGCCGTATGTGCAGCATCCTGACCTGTCATTGAATCAACAACAAACAGAGTTTCAATCGGATTAACTTTTTTCTGTAACACTTGAATTTCGCTCATCATTTCTTCATCTACATGAAGACGACCCGCGGTATCAACTAACAGTACATCGTGAAATTTTTGTTGTGCAAACTTCTTCGCATCAGCGACAATTTTTTCAGGCTTTTGAGAAATATCTGACGGGAAAAAATCAACTTCAACTTGCTTTGCCAATACCTCTAATTGTGCAATTGCAGCTGGTCGATATACATCAGCACTAACGACTAATACTTTTTTGTTTTCACGCTCTTTTAAGTAGCGTGCTAATTTGGCAATTGAAGTTGTCTTACCCGCACCTTGTAAGCCTGCCACCATAACCACTGCAGGTGGCTGTGTTTTGAGATCTAAGGTTTTATTTTCACCGCCAATGATATCGGTTAGCTCTACTTCAACTAGCTTAATAAACGCTTGTGACGGACTAAGACCTTCACCAACCTTAAGTCCAAGAGATTTTTCTTGTACGCGATCCAAAAAAGCCTTGATAACATCAAGTGCAACATCTGCCTCTAATAAGGCACGACGCACTTCGCGAATCGCTTCTTTAATATTGGACTCAGAAAGTTTGCTTTTACCTTGTAGAGTTTTAAAACTATTGGAGAGACGGTCGGTTAAATTATCAAACATAATTCTATTATTGAATCAAAGTATCGTATTATAGTAGCTTGTATTAATTCAGCGCATTAATTATGGTTTTATCTTATTTAGCAATTTCAGCGTATTTGGCTGCAACCCTTTTGTTAGTGCGTTTTTTCAGTAAAAATGAACTTAAGCACCCGTATCAACAAACCACTTCATTACTGATTAGTTTTGCCATTATTGCTCAAACCTTAACGTTTACTGATTTTTGGACCACTAACGGTATTGTCTTTGGTCTCGCCAATAGCGCCTCTTTTGTTGCCTGGTTAATTGCAATTTTGCTATTTTTATCTTCTATTTCTAAACCTGTTCACGCTTTGGGAATTTTGGTTTATCCATTGGCCGCAATCTCACTCGGCTTTGGGCTCGCCTTTCCAGATACAAGCGATAAAATTATTCCTTTAAGTATTGCTTCACATGTTTTTTTATCCATTACAGCCTATGCCCTTCTTGCAATGGCAGTATGTCAATCAATTTTATTAAAAATACAAGAGCGTCATTTACATACGCGCAGTATCAATGCATTTATTAATAAATTACCACCGCTACAAACTATGGAAAGATTACTATTCCAAGGAATAAGAATTGGTTTTTATCTATTAACACTGTCACTAGTGACTGGCTTTATTTTTATTGATGATTTCTTTGCACAGCACTTAATGCATAAAACTGCACTTTCTATTGTTGCTTGGCTTATTTTTGCAACTTTAGTCTTTGGGCGTAGAGCATTTGGATGGCGTGGCAAGCAGGCAATTACTGCTACACAAGTTGGATTTGGAATCTTGGTTGTTGCTTATTATGGCTCTAAGTTTGTATTGGAGCGCCTATTATGAAAAGAATAAAATCAGCTAATTATAAATTTCAGTTATTTACTTACACTGCAATCATGTTGTTTTTTGTAAATGATATATTAGATGACTTTATGATATCAAATCACAATAATATTCATTTCTATCTTGAGTTATTTTTTGTTGTTGCTTTGATATATTTATTAGTTACACAGTTTTATAAGTTCATTCTTGTAAATAATGAGCTTAGTACAGCTAATGATAAATTAACTATACTTAAAAGAGACCTTCATGAGGTTATTGATAATCAATTCGTTGTATGGAAGCTAACTAAGGCTGAAACAGATGTCGCCTGGTTTGTAATCAAAGGCATTTCTTTTTCAAAAATTGCCGAATTGAGGAGTGTTAGCGAAAAAACCATTCATCAACAGATATCAAGCGTCTATAAAAAATCAGATACAAAAAACCGGCATGAATTTATGAGTGGTTTTTTAGAAGACTTTATAAATTATTAACGAGTAATTCTTAGGTGTTTCTACCTATACTTCAATATAGGTAGAAACCCCCCCCACCCTATACAACCCTTTTATATCTAGGTTTATTTTTTTATTATTAAGAAAATACCCCTATACG
>CAJVCJ010000006.1 GCA_910595855.1 Candidatus Thioglobus vulcanius
AGTTTGTAGTTTTCCCATAGAATTATTTGGTATAATTCTGACTTTTATGGCCGCATAGCTCAGTTGGTAGAGCAAGGGATTGAAAATCCCTGTGTCCCTAGTTCAATTCTAGGTGCGGCCACCATATCCAATAAAAAAGCACCTTAGTTGGTGCTTTTTTATTGTCCTAATTAATATAAGCTATTCCAAGCCCCGTCACAATTCCGCCAAACGCGATAAACAGTAACCATAAGATAATAATAGCTGGAATTGAAGCTATTACCCACTTAACCATAAACCAAACCATTGAAAAGAACGGCATATTAATGTCAGTTACTTGTACTTTTGAATCTTCTAAATTCATTATCTAGCCCTATTTGTATTAATCAAATTTATGGTTGTTATGATAGTCATAAGTTAGTTGATTATCAAGTAAGGTTGATAGCATATTCATTGCTGCCACTAGATAAGGTGCTTAAATATCGTGCATATTACAACATTATGATATTATTATATTGACATATTATAATTTTATGATATAATAGCTGCATGTCACCACTCTCCCCCAAGAATTATTCTCTCCTCAAGAGATAAGGTGGTGGCATACTAAATTAACCAACTAAAAACAAACATAATGAAAACAATTTTAAACACATTAATCGTAACAACATTATTAGCTTCAGTAAGTGTATTTGCTGAAACTGCTAAGCCATACGCTGTGTTTAATCCAATGGCCATGTTTGAAAATTCAGCACATCAACAAATTCATAGAGCAAACTCTGCATTTTATAACTACGGAAATAGTGGTTATGATTTTGTTGTAGAGGCTGCACCTATGCCAGTAGCAAAACTACCACATCAGTTCGCAAGTTTAGATCAGTAGATTTTAATAAACAACTGAACCATTTATAGCAACCGTGCTGGGCATGGCTAGCAGATCACTTTTGACTCGAATTTTTAAATACTCATCAGTGGGTTTTGTTTGCATTCTTGCGGTAAAGGTGCTGTCATTGTATGTAAGTTTGACACGATAGCCTTTTAACACTTTTGACACTTTCTTTTTATAACTGACATTCCAGCAGTTACGTGCGCCAGATACACACGGCGTACTAATTTTGGTTAGTGTGTAATTCATATAGATTGGCTCAACGCCAATGATATCAGCCTGAATGACTTCGGTGTTATGGTTAATAGCAATTGCATTAGTCGACAATGACACCATTAAAGCAAAAAATAATATTATGTTTTTTGTGGGAAATAACTTGGTTACTGCTGCTGTTAAATCTTTCATTCAGTCCTTTTTAATATAGAAAAAGTAAATCTATATTATATTGTTATAATATTATGTTATAATGATAAACAGAAGATCATTATTCTCTCCCCCGAGATATAAGTAATGATTTTCTATTAGGTAGTCGTTTTTTTTATTCTCCTCAAGTTTAGTTAGGCGGCTACCTCCTCCTCAAGATTTAATCCCCTTATGGGTGTGCCATGATATACACTTGCAACAGCTTTGCAACACTATCACTAGGGCATAATTTTATGATATTGTTATATTATCAGAGCTTAAAGTCTTTTAAGCAAGATGACTACTGATTAGTAGCGATTAGTGTAGCGTTTCTGGACTGATAAAGTCCTGTTTGGAAGGCTGTAAAGTTTCCTGAATTAATAGTACTCCTATGCGTACAAACTCAATAATTTCATTAAGGTCTTGTGCATTTTTCTCTGTATCGAGAAGGTCGGTGTCTAACTTTGAAATTTCAGAAATATCTTTAATCATTTCCAGTGCATCATCATCAGTGGTGGAGATCTTTTGTAGGCCTAAGCCAGTTAAATAACCCTGACACCATTCAATTAAAGTATTTGCCTGTTCGCCAAGTTTTGAGTCTTCATCAGCAATCAGTAGTTGAAAATTTAAGGTGGGATCATTGAGCTGTGAAGAGGTCTCGTTAAAAATCATGGCAAGCTCTTCATGAGCAGATTTTTCACTAAGATTGTTGAGATCGATACTAACAATTATTTCATTGAGCCAATCATCTAAATTCAAGTCTGGCTTTACACAAGCAAAACCACACAATATGCCGTGCGCACTGGAAATGGTGTCGTCAGTGTTGAGTGCGTGTAGCGTGGTTTTTAAAGCGTCGTAATCTAGAGGGTTGTTCATAAGTTTTTGGCTAATATTTGCATTACCGCCATGCGTACTGCAATGCCATTGGTAACTTGTTGTAGAACGATTGATTGTTCGCCATCAGCAACTGACGAGTCTATTTCAACGCCGCGGTTAATCGGACCTGGATGCATAACGATAGCGTCTTTTTTGGCTAGCGCCAAACGTTCTGCCGTTAATCCGTAGTTTTCAAAATATTCTTGTTCATTCGGGATATCTGCTTCGATCATACGTTCTTTTTGTAAGCGTAACACAATGATCACATCACAGTCTTTTAGTCCGCTCTCGATGTCACTAAAACAAGTTACCGCCTTACAACGAGCAGAATCGTGTTGTAAGCCTTCTGGTGCGATTAAGCGAATGTCTGTTGTTCCTAATGTCTTGAGGGCTTGGATGTCTGAATGTGCCACTCGAGAGTGAGTAATGTCACCAACTATGGCTACTGATAAGCTTTCAAAATTTGACTTATGCTGGCGAATGCTAAGCATGTCCAGTAAAGCTTGTGTTGGGTGTGAATTGGTACCATCACCTGCATTTAAAATTGCGACGCCATCAAGGTGCTGAGCTACATGATGTGGCAGTCCAGATTGCTTGTGGCGAATAACAAACATATCAATTTGCATGGCCTTCAGCGTATGCATGGTGTCCATTAATGCTTCATTTTTCTTTAAAGCGGAGTTTGCTAAATCAACATTAATGATGTTAGCACTACTGCGCATAGCGGCAATTTCAAAAGTGTTTCTGGTACGAGTTGACGGCTCAAAAAATAAATTAGCAACCGACATATCGTCTAATGCCTTGGATTTTTTAAGATTGCCGTTTTTATCAATGAGCTTGTCAGCTTTATCTAGAATTTCAAGTAAGTGGGTTTTTGATAAACCTTCAAGACCCAATAAATGGATTAACTTGCCAGAATCATTTAGCTGGACGTGGTTGTTAATCGGGTCTTTTTTCATGAATCTCCTAGCCAGGTTTGTAATATCAGCGCTGCTGAGAGTTTGTCAACCTCGCCGCGGTCTGCATTCTTATGATGATGATTATATTTTAGTTGTTTTTTAGCTTCATTGGATGATAAATACTCATCAACCAAAACCATGCTGATGTTATATCGCGCACTTAATTTGCGAGCAAAAGACTTGGCTATGAAAGTCATCTCTTGCTCTTTGCCTTCTTTATCGTACGGCACACCAATAATGAATAGAGTGATTGAGTGTTGCGCAACAATCCGATCAAAAGCGTCCCAATTGGTCGAGCCGTTTTTATGATGAGAGACGACTTCTATGCCAGTGGCTTGTTGAGTTAGGCTATTGGCAATAGCAACGCCAGTGCGTTTAGTGCCAACATCAAAGCCTAAATAGGTCTCAATATTCATTTGATTTGTTGTAATAACTGATAGCCAACATAACCATCAATTGGTAGGCTGTTGGCGCGCTGATATTTGCGTGTTGCGTTGCGTGTTTTTGGCCCTGAAATTCCATCTGGTTCGCCTGTATCAAAGCCCAGCTTGTTTAGTTGTGTTTGAATTAACATAACATCTGCACGACTTAACGATGGCTCGGTAATTGGTTTGGCGTATAGTTGGCTTGTGCCTGCTAAGCGGTCAGACAAATGGCCAACAGATAGAGCATATAAAATTGAGTGATTCCAGCGCAAGATGGCTCGAAAATTACGATAGGCTAAAAAAGCAGGCCCGTTATAGCCCATGGGTAAAATCAACGAGGCATTTAAAGTAGAGTTTGGTAAGTCTTGTCCTTCTGCGGTACGAACTCCTAGAGTTTGCCATTCATTCACGGTTTTTTTGTTTTTTAGGGTAGCAAGTTGATAATCAAAATTTTGTGGAATGCTAACCTCGCGTCCCCAGCGCTCACCTCGATGCCAACCAATTTTTTGTAAAAAATTGGCGGCACTAGCAAAAATATCCTGGGTGTTATCCCATAAGCCGATTTCACCATCTTGATCAGCATCAATACCGTAAGTGGCAACATTAGTTGGCATAAATTGTACATTTCCCATGGCGCCTGCCCAAGAGCCTTTAGCGTCAGCTGGGATTTTTCCCTCGTCAATTAGTTTGAGTAATGCCAAAAGTTGCTGGGTGAAAAATTCTCGACGGCGCAGGTCATGACTCAGTGTTGCTAAAGATCTAACCAAGCTTAGGTTTCCAGTATAGGTTCCGTAGTTGGTTTCCAGACCCCAAAAAGCAACTATAATATGCGGTGGAACGCCGTATTTCTGATAGTTATTTTGTAATACTAGCTGGTGAGCGTTAAGTTTTTCAGCGCCATTGTTTAAGCGATATTCGCTAACACGAGAGCCCAAGTAGCGCCAAAAATTTTGGCTAAATTCCGCTTGAGTTCGATCAAATTTAAGTACTTTTGGATTAGGCGTCAGTGCGGACAAAGCTTGATCCAGTGTGATCTTAGAAATACCTTGATCTAAAGCCTGATGGCGTATGTCAACAAGGAATTCTTCAAAACTTTGGGTCTCAGGCACATTTTCTGGCGCTAGGGTATCATTGGCATAAGCCCAGCCAGAGAATAACAAGCAAATAATCAATCGAAACATGACAAAATTATAATGCCTAAGCGACTGATTATTTTTCTCTTTTTGAGCTTAAGTGGTTGTGATCAAAATCAATCGATTGAACAAGTGTCGGGTAAAACCATGGGCACAACCTATTTGATTAAAGGCCAAGGCGTTCAAGCTAATCAACAACAAGTCGATGTACGGCTTAATCAAATTAATAAAATTTTTTCTAGTTGGGATAAGTCTTCAGAAATATCTCAGCTTAACCGTAAGCCAATCAATCATCCGATCGCAATCTCTGCTGAGCTATCTCAGGTGTTAAATGCAGCAATTCAAGTGCATCAGCAGACGGATGGTTACTTTGATCCAGGCCTTGGTCAGCTGATTGATGTGTGGGGTTTTGGCGCAATAAGCGTACTAACAAAGCCAGATAGAAAAGCAATTGCCACAGCATTGAACAACTCTTCCATTGTTCAAACAACCTTGGAAGGGCAAAAATTCAGCAAAAAATCTGATGTTTATTTAAATTTATCAGCAATTGCTAAAGGCTATGCTGTGGATGAGGTTTATCAGTTATTAGATCAGCAAGGTATCGAGCGATTTATGGTGGAAATTGGCGGTGAGATTAAAGTCAAAGGCAGCTGGACTATTGGCATTGAAACGCCCGCTGGACAGAGCCCTATTGAAATTAAACTAATTAATAAGTCAATTGCTACCTCTGGAAACTATCGACAGTATTTTGTTTGGGAAGGCAAAAACTATGCTCATATTCTTGATCCGCATACAGGCTTACCGGTTAATAGTGATTTATTTTCAGCCAGTGTAATCCACTCGAATAATCTTTTAGCAGACGCTTATGCCACTGCTATGATGTCAATGGGTAGTCAAAAAGCAATTCAACTAGCGCAGCGATTAAAGCTAGAAACAGTTCTAATTTTAGAAAAATGTGACAATCCCTGCTTGTCCACAAATGTCGTTAAAATAGGCTTATGAAGCCACTCGCAGAAATACTAAGACCTGATAATTTAGAGACCTTCTGCGCGCAGCAACATTTATTAAACGATGCGCACCCACTGAAACAAGCAATCAACAATAAACAATTGCATTCGATGATTTTATGGGGGCCTTCAGGTGTTGGCAAGACTACTTTGGCACGTATTATATGTGCTCAAGTTGAAGGGTATTTCGTGCAGCTTAGTGCGGTATTAGACGGTGTTAAAGAATTACGCACTGTGATTGAAAATGCTAAAAAATATCAAAATATAGGCCAGCCAACGGTGCTATTTGTTGATGAAATTCATCGATTTAACAAGGCGCAACAAGATGCTTTTTTGCCGCACATTGAGTCTGGCTTAATCACTTTGATTGGCGCTACAACAGAAAACCCCTCATTTGAGCTGAACCGGGCATTATTATCACGCGTTAGTGTTTATGTACTGGAATCATTAGATGCAGCTGGATTGATGCAAATATTGCACCGTAGTCTTGAATATTTAAAGTTAACGCTGGATCAATCTTCTCAAGAGATGATTGTGGCTAGTAGTGGTGGCGATGCGCGACGTTTAATTAATATAGTTGAAAAAATTGATCAAGCAAAAATAAGTCAACCAGATGCGAAAAGTATTGCTCAATTTTTGCAAGATAAGGTTGCCAGTTTTGATAAAGGTGGTGATATATTTTACCAACAACTGTCAGCATTTCATAAGTCAGTGCGTGGCTCATCTGCTGACGGCGCATTGTATTGGATGGCACGAATGTTAGTGAGCGGTTGTGATCCAAAAACCATTGCTAGACGATTGCTTGCGATTGCTTCAGAGGATATTGGCAATGCCGACCCAAGGGCGTTAGAAATTACCTTAAACGCTTGGAATGTGTATGAGCGCTTGGGCGATAAAGAGGGTAATCGAGCAATTGCACAAGCGGCAGTTTATTGTGCCGTCGCACCTAAATCCAATGCGGTTTATAAAGCCTTTAATCAAGCCATGAGTGATGCCAAACAAACTGGCGATTTAGCTGTACCAAAGCACTTGTGCAATGCATCAACCAGCTTGATGAGTGAGCTAGGCTATGGGCAAGATTATCGTTATGCACACGATGAAGCCGACGGCATTAGTTATGGTCAGACATACTTTCCTCAGGAGATGGGAGAGTGTCGTTACTATGCGCCAACTGATCGTGGCTTAGAGATTAAAATTACAGAAAAAATTAGAAAAATACGAGGAGATTCATGACATTTTTACCCACTGTTCTAGCTATTGGTGTAGGTGCCACCATTGGCGCCAGCGTGCGTTATTATTTAACTCAGTTTATGAATGCAACGATGGGTTCAGCGTTTCCTTATGGCACCTTAAGTGCAAATATAATTGGTTCATTTTTGGCAGGTGTTTTGGTCGTGGTAGTATTGGAAAAAGCCAATTTACATGAGGCTTATCGTTTATTGCTGTTGATTGGCTTAACTGGCTCGCTAACTACTATGTCGACACTTTCTTGGGAGTCAGTAGAAATGATCAGTTCTGGTCATTATGGTCAAGCAGGTATTAATATCTTACTTAATGTGTTGCTATCTTTGGCAGCAGCCGGAGCAGGTGTGGTGTTAGCTAGATATTTATTTTCTAGCTAGTTAAGCGCCTGCTGTATTTCATCAAACAAAACGCCAGCAATATTTAGATTGAATTGTTGGTCTAGTTCGCGAATACAAGTCGGGCTAGTGACATTAATTTCAGTAATATAATCACCAATTACATCTAGTCCAACAAACATTAACCCTTTAGACTTAAGAGATGGTGCAATTTGTTCACAGAGATATCGATCTCTAGCTGATAAAGGCTGACCAATACCAGTGGCACCCGCAGCTAAATTACCTTTAAAACTACCTTTAGCAGGCATACGTGCTAAAGCATAATCAATAGGCTTGCCGTTGATTAGTAGAATGCGTTTATCGCCCTGGGCTATTTCAGGTAAAAATTCTTGTGCCATAATTGGCGTGCTGCCTTGGTGGGTAATGTAATCAAGCACTTCATCGATATTACTGTCGCCACGCTCAAGCTTAAAAATATCCTTACCACCCATGCCATCAAGTGGCTTAACCACGCTAACACCTTGTATTTTGATAAATTCCTTAAGTCGATTTTTGTTGCTACTTACAAGCGTTTTGGCAATACAGTGTGGAAAATTCAAAGCAAATAATTTTTCGTTGGCATCGCGTAAAGATTGCGCCTTGTTAACCACGAGTACGCCATTATTTTCAGCCTGTTCAAGGAAATAAGTTGCATAGATGTAATTCATATCAAAAGGTGGATCTTTACGCATCAAAATGACATTAAAGTTATCAAGAGGCAGATCTTCTTTAGGCGCCTGTTCGTACCAATGCTCAGTATCATCGAACACCACAGTCTTGGCACAAGTTGCTAGAACTTGACCATCTTGAGCGAACAAGTCATGAGCATCAAAAGTGTAAATTTCCCAATTACGCCTACTTGCCTCTAGCATCATCGCTAGTGAAGAATCTTTATAAGGCTTTATGTTTTTGATGTCATCCATCAATACGGCAATTTTAATTGGTTTCATGTGGTTATTATAAATAGAGGATTTTGTATAATTGTATAAAGATCTAAAATTATCCAAAATAGACCATTAACAGCATGAATTAAGTAGTTGATATTTCGGTAAAAAAAACGGTACAATTGCCAATTGAGGAGAGATAAAACGTGGCATATACAACCCTAACATTAGAACATCCAAAGACCAAAGAAGTAAGATTTGCCCCTGTGGGGTTTTCTTGGACGTCACTGTGCCTGTTTTTTTGTCCAGCTATTTATCGACGTGACTGGAAATCTTTTATATTAATGTTTCCTTTGTGTATTTTGACACTTGGTTTGGCCAATATTGTATTTTTCTTTACCTATAATCGACTTTATGTGAAGCACTTGTTGACTCAAGGATTTGAAATAACTGTGCATGGTGCAGGTAACGTTAACCAATCAAATTTGTAATATTTACTCATTAGTAGAAAATAAACTAGACAAGCTAACAATAACAGCGTATCATCTCGCCACTTAGTGCGGGGTGGAGCAGTTCGGTAGCTCGTCGGGCTCATAACCCGAAGGTCATAGGTTCAAATCCTGTCCCCGCTACCAAATCAAGTCTTTTTTTGATTTTTATAATTAAAAAAAAGCAAGCAAAGACCCCCTTTTTTAGGGGGTTTTTGTTATGCGTAAAAAGGTGAATACAAATAAAATAGATGGCAAAAATTACAGAAAAAATTACTAGTTTGATTGGTCCCGTGTTGGAAGATATGGGCTATGAGCTAGTGGGCATTGAATATATCGCCAGTGGCAAGCACAGCACTTTGCGTATTTTTATTGATACTGATCACGGCATCGGTATTGAGGATTGTGAAAAAGCATCCCACCAATTAAGTGCCATCTTTGATGTTGAAGATCCAATTACGGGTCAATACAACTTAGAAGTATCTTCACCTGGTATTGAACGACCATTATTTCACATAGGTCATTATCAGCGTTTTTTAGGTAACGATATTAGCCTTCGTATGGTTAGACCTATCAACAAACAACGTAAATTTAAAGGTTCAATTGGCAGTGTTAGCGAGTTAGACAACACCATTGAATTAATCACAGAATTGGGCTCAGTGACACTAGACATTGACATGATCGAAAAAGCGAATTTAATCGCTGACTTTTAGGAGAAAAACATGGATGGTAAAGAATTATTTTTAATGGTTGAGGCAATCTCTAATGAAAAAAACATCACCAAAGAGGATGTTTTTGAATCGTTAGAAGAGGCATTAGCAGTAGCCACCAAAAAACGTAAAGAAATTGATGCACATGTAGAAATTGACCGTAAGACGGGCGAATTTCATACCTTTAGACAGTGGATGGTTATTGACGATAAAGAAAACTTTGTTGACGACGATGGAACGCCATTTGATGCTGAGCTTCATGTTTATGAAAAAGACGCTAACGGCATTGCGATCGATGATTTTGTGCGTGAGCCAATTGAGACAGATGAGTTTGGTCGTATTGCGGCACAGGTTGTTAAACAAGTCATTATTCAAAAGGTGCGCGAAGCTGAGAGAGAAGTAATTGTTCATGATTACACTCAACGTGTTGGTGAAGTGATCATGGTGACGGTAAAGCGTGTTGATCGTGGCAATGTTTATGTTGACATGGGTGGCGTTGACGGCATGATTTCTAAATTTGACCTTATTCCAAACGAATCTGTACGAAAGAACGATCGCTTAAGAGCCTATATTAAAGAGGTTAAGTCATCAATTCGTGGAGCGCAAATCTTCTTATCTCGCACAGTGCCAGAAATGATGATTCAATTATTCGAAATGGAAGTGCCTGAAATTTCAGAAGGTGTGATTGAAATTATGGGCGGTGCTAGAGATCCTGGCATACGCTCAAAATTAGCAGTAAAAGCAAAAGACAAGCGCTTAGATCCAATTGGATCTTGTATTGGTATGCGTGGCGCACGTGTTCAGGCAGTCTCAAACGAACTTAATGGTGAGCGTGTTGATATTATTTTATGGGATGAAGATCCTGCACAATTCGTGATTAACGCAATGGCGCCAGCAGAAGTTAGCTCTATTATTGTTGACGAAGATCGTAACGCTATGGATATTGCTGTTGAAGAAGATCAACTAGCACTTGCAATTGGTCGTGGCGGTCAAAATATTAAATTAGCATCGCGCTTAACTGGTTGGAGACTAAGCGTTATGTCAACAACAGATGCAGATGAAAAGCAAGCAGAAGAGTCACAAAAGGTCAGCGATAAATTGGCAGACAAGTTGGGCGTTGATAGTGAAGTGGCTGGTGTTTTATTAGAAGAAGGCTTTGGAACTGTGGGCGATATCGCTGATGCAGATTCTCAAGTATTAGAAAACATTGAAGAGTTTGATGCCTCGATGGTAGAAGAGTTACAAGAACGTGCAGCAGATGCGCAATTAGTACAGGCACTAGGTGATGCCGATGCTTCTGAAACACTAATGAGTGTTGAAGGTGTTGACGAAGAATTAGCAGATGCACTGATTGAAGCTGAAATTACTACTGTTGAAGATCTAGCAGAGTTGTCTATCGATGAACTACTTGAAGTTCAGGTTATGGACAAAGAAAAGGCGTCAGGTGTTATTATGACCGCAAGAGAAAACGAAGGATGGTTTGATTAACTATTGGTTTTAGTAAAAAAGTTAACTTAATCATTACAAAAATAGGCAAGCATTATGGCACATACGGTTGAAACACTATCCAAACTATTGAGAAAAACACCTGATGAGGTGATTGCAATTCTGACGAATGCAGGAATTAAAGGCAAGCAAGCCGATTCAGGTATTTCTGCTGAGGAAAGAAAAATTCTAATGGGTAGCTTATCAAAGCGCTCATCAGACAAATCTAGCATGTCGGTTTCACGCAAGCCAAGTAGCACAACGAGTAGCAAAACAGGCGACGGCATTAAGGTGCAAGTGAAGAAAAAACGCGCTAAACCCGTAGTGGCTGTTGAGGAAGAGGTTGTTGTTAATGAAGCGGCATTAGCAGCGCAAGCAGCACTAGATGCAGGTCGTGAAGCAGATGAAAAATTATTAGCACAAGATGCTAAGCGTCATGAAATGACACGCTTACAGAAAGAACAAGCTGATGCCTTAAAAAATCAACAAGAAGATGCCAAGCAAGAGACTACTAAGGAAGTTGAAAAAATAGAAGAAAAGAAGGTAGAAAAAAAGAAGGTAGAAGAAAAGAAGGTAGAAGAAAAGAAGCCAACTCGCCAACATAAAGCTGCGCCAAGTGGCAATACAGCTGGACGTAGAAGACAACTGCATGTGGCAAGACATAATCCAAATCGTAAGCTTAAGAAAAAAGACAGAACACGCTTAAGTCAAAAGACTCAAGAAGAGCAGGCACAGCATGGCTTCCAAAAGCCTGTTGAAAAACTAATTCATGAAGTGGCTGTTCCTGACAATATTAAAGTCAGTGACTTAGCTCAAAAAATGACAACCAAAGCCGGCGAAGTGCTTAAGGTATTGATGGGTATGGGTGTAATGGTAACGCTAAATGATGTTATTGACCAAGATACCGCACTATTAGTGGTTGAAGAAATGGGTCATACAGGTGTGGCAAGTGTTGAAGAGACGATCGAAGACACAATAGTTGAGAAATCAAAGCCAACAGGCGATGAAAGTCCAAGACCGCCAGTGGTAACAATTATGGGTCATGTTGATCACGGTAAAACATCATTACTCGATTACATCCGTAAGGCTAAAGTTGCTGATGGAGAGGCGGGTGGTATTACTCAGCATATTGGTTCATATCAAGTTGATACTGATAATGGAAAAATTACATTTATTGACACGCCGGGACACGCAGCATTTTCAAAAATGCGTTCTCGTGGTGCCAATGCAACCGATATTATTATTCTAGTAGTTGCAGCAGACGACGGTGTTATGCCACAAACTGTTGAATCAATTAAGCATGCGCATAAAGCTGGTGTGCCGGTTATTGTTGCTATTAATAAAATTGACAAAGAAGGTTCTGATCTAGATAAGATCAAGCAGGTTCTATCAACACACGATGTTATCTCAGAAGACTGGGGTGGTGACGTTATGATGGTTCCAGTATCGGCACATACGGGTGAAGGTATTGATGCGTTGCTTGAAGCGATCACGCTAACGGCAGAAGTGTTAGAAATTTCTGCTGTGATTAAAGCACCTGCAAATGGTATAGTACTTGAAGCGCGCCTAGAAAAAGGCCGTGGTAAGGTTACTACAATTCTGGTTCAGTCAGGTACCTTGAAAAAAGGCGACATTATGATCGCCGGACTTGAGTACGGTAAAGTTAAGCAAATTGTAAACGATCAAGGCAAGGTTCTTAAAGAGGCAGGCCCATCAACTCCGGTTGAAGTGTTAGGCTTATCTGGTGTGCCAAATTCTGGTGACGAAGTATTGGTTGTTGAGTCTGAACGTAAAGCGCGTGAAGTAGCTGACTTTAGAAAAGCCAAAGAACGTGAAGCAGAATTGCAAAAACAACAAGCATCTAAAATGCAAGATTTCTTACAGAAGATGGAAGAAGGCGATGTATCAACTGTTAACGTCTTGCTTAAGTCAGACGTTCGTGGTTCAGCACAAGCATTGGTTGAGGCATTAGAAGAATTATCGACTGACGAAGTTAGGGTTAAAGTAGTATCTAGTGGTGTTGGTGGTATTAATAATACTGATATCAACCTAGCGGCCACCTCAGGTGCATTGGTGCTTGGTTTTAACGTTCGTGCTGATGCAGTTGCTCGTAAAACAGCAGACAATGAAGATGTGCGTATTGAATACTATTCAATCATTTATAATTTAATTGATGATGTTAGAGCGATCATGAGTGGTTTGTTAAGTCCAGCATTAAGTGAAAACATTATTGGTATAGCCAATGTTAAAGATGTGTTCCGTTCACAAAAATTGGGTGATATTGCTGGTTGTATGGTTGAAGAAGGCGTGGTCAGAAAAGATTCTCCGATTCGTGTTCTACGTGATAGCGTGGTTATCTTTGAGGGCGAGCTAGAGTCATTGAGACGCTTTAAAGACGATGTTAAGGAAGTGAAATCAGGTACTGAATGTGGTATCGGTGTTGCTGGCTATAACGACATTCAGCCAGGCGATCAAATCGAAGTATTTGAACGTATTGAAACTGCACGTACCCTGTAGTAACGATGGGTCAACAAGATTCTTTTAGAATTGAACGCATCAACGAGCTGATTCGTCGAGAGCTGGTTGCGCTATTAAAAAACGAAACCAAAGATCCAAGATTGGCTAGCATCAACATAACAGATGTTTTAACCAGTCGTGATTTGGGCGCTGCCAAAGTGTACTATACAGTGTCAGAAAAAGACAAATCTGCTGTTGGCCCTTTATTGGCAAAAGCATCAGGGTTCTTTCGCTCACGCTTGTCAAAAACAATAGACTTGCGTCATACGCCAGCACTCAGATTTATCTTCGATCCTGCACCGAATACAGGCGCTAGAATCGAAGATTTGTTATCTAAACTATAATACTCCCATGTCACGGCGCAATGCTAAGGGCAGAGATATTAATGGTATTGTGTTGTTGGATAAGGACACAGGCCTTAGCTCAAACGCCGCCTTACAAAAAGTTAAACGACTTTTTTTCGCTAAAAAAGCAGGACACACTGGTAGCTTAGATCCACTTGCCAGTGGCATACTGCCAATTTGTTTGGGTCAGGCAACCAAAGTAGCTCAATTTCTACTTAATGACGATAAACGCTATTTTGTTCGTGGCAAGCTAGGTGAAATTAGCGATACTGGCGACTGTGAAGGAAAAATCATAAAAACTCAGGCATTTGGACACGTGACTGAACCTCAGATTATTGATGCAGTAATGAGTTTTAAAGGTGATATTCTACAAATTCCACCAATGTATTCAGCGCTTAAAAAAGACGGGCAACCTTTATATAAGCTTGCCAGACAGGGTATTGAGATTGAAAGACCTGCACGTCCAGTGACGATACACAGTATTGATTTTATTAGTTATGAACAGGGTGTTCTAACCTTGGACGTTAGTTGCTCCAAGGGTACCTATATTCGTAGTTTAATACAAGATATTGGTGACAAGTTAGGCTGTGGTGCGCATGTAGTTGAATTACGACGTACGGGCTTTGCGCACATTGACATTAGTGAGGCGATTAAATTCTCAGATCTTGAGGCATTAGCCGGGGATGATTATGATCAGTTAGATGCACATATTTTTCTGAGTGAAAACATGCTGCCAAATATTGTAAGCTTTACTCTTGATGCAGCACAAACAGTTGATATTAAATACGGCCGAAGTATTGTCTGCAACCAGCAAGATCTATCGCATAAATTGAAATTGTTTGACGATCAAAAACAATTCATTGGTATTGGCGAATTGTCTGAAGATGGCGTGATTCAGCCCAAACGATTATTTGTTTAATCTATAATTTAAGTTATGAATACTGGAAGCAATAAAAAAAGCGCCCTTGTTGGCTACGGTTTTGATGATGACTTGATGCGCAGTGTTAAAGGCGATGAAAGTCTAAAAGATAGCGTTTATAATCGCGAACGCACCCATAATATCGTTGATAAAAATATTGACGATCTGATGGAGGTAATTTTATTTTTACTGCTATCTACAGGAATTTACCGAATCGTTATTGGCTTAAATAATGGCGAAATAAAAACCTCTTCGGTATTTGACCCGTTTAATGTTGAAATTCATTTGGCAGAAGATCTTCTCGTGCCAGATTATGTGTTTAATCATTTTGGCATGATTTCTTTGGATGAAAAAGAAGCGCTTATTAAACGCTATTATCTGATGCTTGAGCACGATCCGGCATTTGAATATCTATCAGAAGAATGGCAAGAAGCATTTCATCAGCGCAATCAGGGTATGAAACAGCTTACAGATGAGAATGAGCTCAGATACATTGTCGAGCATATTCCAGCACTTCGAAACTTAGATGGCTACTATTTGCGCTCAGCGGTGATTAATTTATTTAATTCAACGATCTCTATGTCATTCAATTGTGACGGCACGCAAATTATGTCACATAAGAAATTCAGAGAGTTTATTGAAGAATACGTATAGGAAAAAATATGAAAGTCTTAGTTATTGGCGCTGGTGGGCGTGAGCATGCACTGGCTTGGCAGTGTGCCAAATTTGAAACGGTTAAAGAAGTATTTGTAGCACCTGGTAATGCAGGTACTGAGCTCGAAAACAAACTAACTAATATTAATATCGGTGCTGAGGATATTGATGGGCTAATTAAATTTGCTCAAGATAATCAAGTTGATATTACAATTGTTGGCCCTGAAGCGCCACTGGTTATTGGTATAGTTGATAAGTTTGAAGCACAAGGTCTGGCTATTTTTGGCCCAACACAGGGTGCATCACAATTAGAAGGGTCAAAAGCATTTTGTAAGCATTTTTTGGAGCGCAACAATATCCCTACCGCTTATTACGATGTCTTTACTGAAGTTGCGCCAGCTGTTAAATACGTTGAAGAAAAAGGCGTGCCCATTGTAATTAAGGCAGATGGTTTAGCTGCAGGTAAAGGCGTTATTATTGCCAATACGGAAGCAGAGGCGACTAGCGCTATTAATGATATGCTAGAGGGTAATCGTTTTGGAGATGCTGGCTCGCGTGTCGTCATTGAAGAATTTTTAGTTGGTGAAGAGGCCAGTTTTATTGTCATGGTTGATGGTAAAAATATTTTACCGATGGCCACTTCGCAAGATCACAAGGCACGTGATAACGGCGATAAAGGTCCAAACACAGGCGGTATGGGTGCATATTCTCCTGCACCGATTGTCACTGATGAAATCTTTCAGGCAGTGATAGACAAGGTTATCCGTCCAACTGTAGACGGTATGGCTTCAGAAGGTAATGCCTACACAGGTTTTTTGTATGCAGGCCTTATGATTGATCAAAATAACAACTTTAAAGTGCTGGAATATAATTGTCGTTTCGGTGATCCTGAAACTCAGCCGATTATGATGCGCCTTAAATCTAACTTGGCTGAGCTTTGTTTATTAGCAACTAAAGGTAAGCTAGACAAAGCTAGCATTGTGTGGGACGAGCGCTCAGCTATGGGTGTGGTGTTAGCTGCCAACGGCTATCCAGATGCTTATCCATCAGGTGAGGCAATTGGCTTGCCACAAGATTCAACTGAGGCTAAAGTATTTCATGCAGGCACCAAGATGAGCAACGGCTCAGTGATTACCAGTGGTGGACGCGTATTATGTGCAACTGCTTTAGGCGCAGATACTAAAGAAGCGCAAGATAACGCCTATGCACTACTTAAAAAAATCAATTGGCCAAGCGCGTACTATCGAACTGATATTGGATTTAAAGCTATTACGTGATTATTGTCGGGGTTGATGAAGCGGGCCGTGGCCCATTAATTGGCTCTGTGGTAGCGGGTGCAGTTATCTTGCCAGATGAGTTTAATCTACCCGAGCTAACCGATTCTAAAAAACTTACTGAAAAAAAACGAGAGACTCTATATCAGCTGATTACTGAGCAGTGTCAGTGGGCAGTAGGTGAAGCAGATGCAGCTGAAGTTGACGAGATCAACATCCTTCAAGCCACTATGTTTGCCATGCAACGTGCAGTTGAAAATTTGCAAGTTAAATACGATCGAGTGTTGGTAGATGGTAATCGTTGTCCAGACTTGCATGACTGCACTGCAATCGTCAAAGGAGATCTAACCGAGCCAGCTATTTCAGCCGCATCTATTATTGCCAAAGTAACGCGCGATCGACAAATGATCGAGCTAGACAAGCAATACCCACAATATGGTTTTGCTAAACATAAAGGCTATGGCACCAAAGTGCACTTACAAGCGTTAGAAGAATTTGGCATTATTCATGCCCAGCATAGAATGAGTTTTGCGCCTGTTAAGCGCGCACAGAAAAGAATCTAATAGGGCGTGCCTTCAACGTTATCACCCAATGATCTAAGCTGTTGTTTTAGTGCTGACTTTTTAGCGTCTAACTCAGCCTGTTGTTTTTTGAGCTCCAATTTTTTCTGTGCAGCAAGCTCACGCTGACGATCACGCTCAACTTCAGCAGCAGGACGCGTCTTCAGATAATTAAATAACTTCACGACTTTTTTTACCCATTTGGCTTTGGCGGCAGCTTTAACAGCCTTGTCAGCTTCACGCTTAGTAACAGCGCCCATCAAATAAACGGTTTGATTTTCAGTCATCACTCGAACGTGTGTTGGATGAAACACTTCTTGATCATGAAATAACGCCTCTACTTGAGCTGTAATGGCGGCATCTTTAGCACGATTTAATAAGCCACTATTTGGACCAACTGTGATTTCATTAAATACCTGTTTAATTCTAGCATCTTGCGCTTTTGTTTGGCTAGCCGCATATTTTCGTAGTGCGTTGCTTGGTGTTTCACCTGTTATTAAAACTGTTTTGTCATACACCATGAAATTTAAATGAGCTTCATTCAACTCAGCATCTGTACTAGGCCAGGCGAATAACTTAAAAGCGATAGTTCGATCGTCCAATACTTCCCCTGCTGTACGTCTATCGTTATTAACACTGACGACTGTACTGAGTGTAGAGACGGCGGGTAAACAGCCCGATAAGAATAAAGAGTTGATACCAAGCAGCAATAGTAGTGTGATTTTTTTCATAATTGTTTAGGCTTCAAAAGCATCTTTAATCCAAGTAATTTTAGGATATTTTAAATCAGATTCTAGGCCAATAACATCGAACCGACAGATAAAGTCATCATATTGATCATGTTGTTGTAAATACTGCTTTGCGGTGCAAATTAGCTTGTCTTGCTTAGTTTGTGTAACGCTATCTATTGGCGAGCCAAAATTAGAATTTTGACGATATCGAACTTCAATAAAAACCAAAGTGCTCTGCTCGTTATCTAGCATAATAAGATCTATTTCACCAAAACGAGTTAAATAATTTTGTTCAATCAGCTGCAACCCATGCTCGGTTAAATAACTGAGTGACAGTTGTTCTGCTTGATTGCCAATTTTTCTCTTAAAACTAAACATGTCTGGAACGCTTTATATTGTTGCCACCCCAATTGGAAATCTTGATGATATCACGTTTAGAGCCATTGACACGCTAAAGTCGGTTGACCTAATTTTGGCGGAAGATACCCGCCATTCAAAAACTTTAATTAATCATCATGATATCAGCACGCCAATGCGAGCATTTCATGAGCACAATGAGCAGCATAAATCGGCAGAGGTGATTGAAGCACTTTTAAGTGGGCAAAATATGGCGCTGATTAGTGATGCAGGTACGCCATTAATTAGTGATCCTGGCTATGTATTGGTGCGCGAGGCCAAGCAAGCTGGTGTTATGGTTTCACCTATTCCCGGGCCAAGTGCCATGATCAGCGCCATGAGTGCTGCTGGTATTGCTACTGATCGATTTGGATTTTTTGGATTTTTGCCAAATAAGAAAACAGCTAGAGTCAAAGCCATTCAAGCTATTGCGCACATCAATCAAACTGTTATTTTTTACGAATCGCCAAAGCGAATTTTAGAGTGTACTAAAGACATGCTAAGTGTACTGGGCGATCAGCGCATAGTTTGCTTAGCAAAAGAGTTAACCAAGTCATTTGAAACTATTAAAACTGATACATTGCCAACATTGCTTGATTATTTACAGGCAGACGCTACTCACCAAAAAGGTGAATTTGTTATTTTGATCTCAGCCGTTGATAAAGATAATAGAGTTGAAGGCGAAGAGCAGTTAGATAAAATATTACCAATTTTACTTGCAGAAATGGGCACCTCAAAAGCCGCTAAATTAGCTGCTAAAATTACCGGTATCGATAAAAAACACTGCTATCAACGAGCCATAAATTTATAAGGAAATAACATGGATTTTTATACTAGACATATTTTCTTTTGTAATAATGTGCGTAACGATGGAAAATCTTGCTGCTCACAACTCGGCGCTAAGCAAATGTATCGTTACGCCAAAGATAAATGTCGTGATGAAAGTGTCATAGGTGAAGGCAAAATTGGTGTTAGTGAATCACGCTGTTTAGGGCGCTGTGAACATGGGCCGGTAGCGGTTGTTTATCCTGATAACGTTTGGTATCAATATATTGATGAAGAAGATATTGACGATATTATTAGTGAACATCTAATTGGCGGACAGCCGGTTAAACGCTTACAGATTGACTAGTTTTTGATATAAATCTGCCACCTTTTGTTGCATTTCGAAAATTTCTGAATTATTTTCAATAATATCAATTGGTAACTGATCAGCTAGCGTTAAACGATTTTGTTGCGTTGTTTGACGTGAAATCATAATTTTTGCTTGATTTTCATCAATATTTTCACGATTTATTAGCCTTTCTAGCTGTTTTATCTCATTACATTCAATAATAATGGCTCGATCAAATAAATAAGCTAAGTTTTTTTCTACTAATAGGGGTATTTCTACAATAACAAGTTTATTCTTAACTTTTTTTATCTCTATATCCATTTTTTCCAATATTCTGGGATGCAAAATAGATTCAATTTTTTCTTGATTGGCTTTATTTTTTAATAAAATCTCTCGCAAAGCTTGTCGATTAAGGGTTTTGTCATCATTGAGAATTTGATCGCCAAAATAATCAGTAAGCTCGTTCAGTGCTTCAGAGTTAGGCTTAACTACTTGGCGTGATAAGCTGTCTAGATTGATGATATCCGCACCCAGCTCGGCAAAGCTATGGGTAACTTTTGATTTGCCACAGGCGATTCCACCTGTTAGTGCGATTTTAATTGGTGACATAATGTGGTTGATTTTATCAATATATTGCCCTTTAACTATTGACATTTGCATCAAATGTCTTGATAATACACGCTCTTTGGTTATGTAGCTCAGCTGGTTAGAGCACAGCATTCATAATGCTGGGGTCGGTGGTTCAAGTCCACCTATAACCACCATCTATTTTAACACCTCCTTTGGAGGTGTTTTTTTTTGGAAAATCAAACAATTGGCATTTTGGCAGCGGCACTTAAGATGCTGACTAAGCTTTAAAATCATCATATCTTTCAGTATAAGTATTTTTTGCATTCCAAGTTTTGATACAATCCTAAGCTATAAATACAAAAATTCCTACTTTTGAAGTGTTGATAAATACATGAACGAGCATCTACTAATCCATATTGTTTTGTTGCTTGCTATTGCTGTGGCAATTGTAGCGTTATCACGACGCCTGCATTTTCCGCCAGTTTTAGGCTATATTGTAGTCGGTATTATCGTTGGACCTAACGGCTTTGGCTGGATTGATAAAGAAGAGAATATCGAATTGCTCGCTGAATTTGGCATTGTGTTTCTATTGTTTGCAATCGGACTGGAGTTTTCACTTGCGCAAATGATGTCCATGAGACGACAGGTATTTGGACTGGGTACAGTTCAGGTGGTAATGACAGCGGTGCTAGTTTATGCTGTAGGTGATTTAGTTGGATTGGATACAAATACTAATATTGTTGTTGCCAGTGCTTTTGCCTTGTCATCAACGGCGATTGTTATTAAGCAACTAACTGAACAGTCTGAAATTCATTCTCGTCATGGTCGATCCGCCTTAGGTGTGCTAATCTTCCAAGATATTGTCGCCATTCCATTGTTAATTCTAATTCCTACATTGGCAATTACTAACGCAAGTGACAATGTTTTAGGCTTGGCTTTAGGTATTGCATTTCTAAAAGGAATTCTGGTTGTTATCATTATGCATTTAATTGGTAAATATCTACTAAGGCCATTGTTCCATGAGGTGGCCTCTGCCAAATCTCAAGAATTGTTTACCCTAACTGTTTTAACCGTAGCCTTGGGTGCTGCGGCCTTTACTGAACAAATGGGATTATCAATGACATTGGGTGCATTTTTGGCGGGAATGATGCTGAGTGAAACCGAATATCGTCACCAAATAGAATCAGATATTCGTCCGTTCCAAGATATTTTGTTAGGCCTATTCTTTGTGACTGTAGGCATGTTGATTTCTTTAGAAGTCTTGCAGCAACACTTTTTGCTAATTATAGGCATTACTATTGGCATTGTTGTGCTCAAAGGCATTGTTTTGTACGTGGTTGCTAGGCTGTTTAAAAAGGAGGGTGGTGTGGCATTACGTATTGCACTGTCATTATCTCAGGTGGGTGAGTTTGGCTTGGTGCTAATGACGTTAGCATTTACCTATAATTTACTACCACTAGAGGTGGGCAATATTTTACTAACCTCGGCGGTTTTAAGCATGTCTATAGCGCCATTTTTAGTAAAGTTTAATGGCAGAATTGCAAAATATTGGCACAAAGAGACATATGCATCTAGCCATAGTGAAATTGAGAGCAATATTAGCGAGAGCAATGAGCATTTAAATCAACACGTGATATTGTGTGGCTTTGGTCGCGTTGGACAAACAGTGAGTCGTTTTTTAACCAAATCAAATAAACCTTTCATTGCTTTGGATATGGATATTAAACGCGTTCGAGAGGCGCATGATGCTGGCGAGAGTGTTTACTATGGTGACGCAGCTAAAGAGACAATTTTAAGAGCGGCATTTTTGAATAAAGCCAAAATTGTGATTGTTACTTTTAGTGATTTTCATGCATCAATTAAAATTTTGAAAAATATACGCCACATTAACAAATATATTCCAATCTTGGTGAGAACGCCTGATGACGCACATGTTAATGAACTAATCGAAGCAGGTGCAAATGAGGTGATCCCTGATACTTTCGAGGCAAGCATTATGCTGGCTTCGCATTTAATGCTCATGATTGGAGAGCCGCCAAGAAAAGTTTTACGAGAAATTAGAGGAATTCGAAAGAACCGTTATCATTTGTTGGAAAATTTTTATCCTGGTGAGGATGACAATCCAATGGAAGAGCATCAAGTGATGAAAGGTATTTTTCATACAGTCATCTTAAGTGAAGACACCTTTGCCTCGGGGAAGATGCTAGGATCGCTTGAATTGGAGAGATTCGATATTCAAGTGGAAGCTATTAAACGTGGCAGTATTCGAGGAAACCACCCTGCAGATGAAACTCGATTAAGAATAGAAGATCATTTGGTATTGAGTGGGGCGCCAGAAAACATGGAACGTGTTGAATTATATTTGACTACTGGAAAAATTTAGTCGTGCTTTTCATTTAAAAACAACCATTTGAACCATCCTTGATAGTTGAACAGTTTTTAAGTATAATTATTTTCTTTTGCATTCAAGGAAATTCAATATGCCATCACGCAGAGATCTCGCAAACGCGATTCGCGCCCTAAGTATGGACGCCGTTCAAAAAGCAAATTCAGGCCACCCAGGTGCACCAATGGGCATGGCAGATATTGCTGAAGTGCTTTGGAACGACCATATGAAGTACAATCCAACAAGCTCTAAGTGGGCTGATCGCGATCGTTTTGTTTTATCAAACGGCCATGGTTCAATGTTGATGTATTCATTATTGCATTTAACAGGTTTCGAATTAAGCATGGACGATATTAAAAGCTTCCGTCAATTGCATGCTAAGACTGCAGGTCACCCTGAATACGGTTACGCTGAAGGTATCGAAACAACAACTGGCCCATTAGGTCAGGGAATTACTAACGCTGTTGGTATGGCAATTGCTGAGCGCACATTAGCTGCACAGTTCAATAAGCCAGGTCATACAATTGTTGATCACAACACATATGCATTTATGGGTGATGGTTGTTTAATGGAAGGTTTATCACATGAATCATGTGCAATGGCTGGTACATTAGGTTTAGGTAAATTAATTGCATTCTGGGATGATAATGATATTTCAATTGATGGTCACATTGGTGATTGGATGGAAAAAGGCGTTCCAGGGCGTTTCAATTCATACGACTGGCACGTAATTGCAGTTGACGGCCATGATGCTGATGCAATCAGCAAGGCAATCACTGAAGCTAAGGCTGTTACTGATAAACCATCTTTAATCTGTTGTAAGACAGTGATTGGTTTTGGTTCACCAAATCTAAGTGGCACACATGATTGTCACGGCGCACCATTAGGCGACGAAGAAATTGCAGCAACTCGTAAACAACTAGGTTGGACTGCAGCACCATTTGAAATTCCTGCAGATATTTATGCTGGTTGGGATCATAAAGAACAAGGCGCTACAGATGAAGCAGCTTGGAATGATTCATTTGCAGCATATGCAGCTGAATTCCCTGAAGAAGCGGCAGAGTTCGAGCGTCGTATGTCAGGTACATTGCCAGCGAACTTTGAAATGGAAATGGATAAGTTTATTACCAAGACTCAAGATGACATGCCAAACATTGCTTCTCGTCAAGCGTCACAAGCAGCGATTGAAGCGATGGGTCCATTACTACCAGAAATGTTCGGTGGTTCAGCTGACTTAACAGGCTCTAACCTAACAAACTGGTCAGGTACAGTTAAAGTAAATGCTGACAACGCTGACGGTAACTACATCTCATGGGGTGTACGTGAATTCGGTATGGCACACATGATGAACGGAATGGTTCTTCACGGTGGTTTTAAAGTTTACGGTGCAACATTCTTTATGTTTATGGAGTTCATGCGTAATGCGTTACGTATGTCTGCGCTAATGAAGATTGGTACTATTTATGTTTACACACATGATTCTATCGGTCTAGGTGAAGATGGTCCTACGCATCAACCAGTTGAGCAAATTGCAACTATGCGTATGATTCCAAATTTCCAAACTTGGAGAGGTTGTGATGCAATCGAATCTGCAGTATCTTGGAAGATGGCAATGTTACGTGGCGATGCGCCGACAGCATTAGTATTCTCGCGTCAAGCATTAACACCTCAACCTAGAACGGCTGAGCAAGTAGCTAATATTGAAAAAGGTGGTTACGTACTTAAAGATTGTGACGGAACTGCTGACATCATCTTTATTTCTACTGGTTCTGAAGTGGGCTTAACAGTTGAAGCTGCTGACGCTATGGATGTAAATGTACGTGTGGTTTCTATGCCGTGTACAGATGCATTTGATGAGCAAGATCAAGCATATAAAGATTCAGTGTTGACACCAGGCGTTAAGCGCGTTGCGATTGAAGCAGGTGTTGGTGATGCATGGTACAAGTATGTTGGTTTAGACGGTGGTTTGGTTTGTATGACAACTTTCGGTGAATCTGCACCAGCTGGTGAATTATTCAAAGAATTTGGCTTTACAGTTGACAACGTTGTTGCAACAGCAAAGAAAGTATTAGGCTAAATAAAATTTAACTTGAGCTAGGTCGTCATAACCAGGCTTAAGTTAGTAAGAATTTATGTCAATTGACATAAACATTAAAAAAGTAAAGGAGTAAAAAATGACAATTAAAGTAGGTATTAACGGTTTTGGTCGTATTGGTCGCATGGCATTTCGTGCAATTAAAAAGGATTTTCCAGAATTAGAAGTAGTCGGTATTAACGACTTACTAGAGAATGATTACTTAGCATACATGCTTAAGTACGATACAGCACAAGGTCGTTTTGACGGTGAAGTTGCGGTTGAAGGTAATAATTTTGTTATTGATGGCAAGAAGATTCGTCTTTCTGCTGAGCGTAATCCTGCGGACCTTAAGTGGGACGAGATTGGTGCTGAAATCGTAATCGATTGTACGGGTTTCTTCTTAACTGAAGAGTCTTGTCAGGCACACATTGTTGCAGGCGCTAAGAAAGTTGTTCAATCAGCTCCTTCAAAAGACGGTACACCAATGTTCGTTTACGGTGTTAACCATTCTGAGTATGCAGGCCAAGCAATCGTTTCAGCAGCTTCATGTACAACTAACTGTCTAGCACCAATTGCTAAAGTTATTGATGATAACTGGGGCTTAAAGCGTGGTTTAATGACTACGGTTCACGCATCAACTGCAACACAAAAAACTGTTGACGGTCCTTCAATGAAAGATTGGAGAGGTGGTCGTGCAGTATTTGAAAACATCATTCCTTCATCAACTGGCGCTGCTAAGGCAGTAGGCGTTGTGTTACCTCAGCTTAACGGCAAGTTAACAGGTATGGCTTTCCGTATCCCTTCAGTTGACGTTTCAGTAGTTGACTTAACGTGTGAGCTTGAAAATCCTGCAACTTATGAAGAGATCTGTGTAGCAATGAAAGAGGCTTCAGAAGGCGCAATGAAAGGTACTTTGGGTTACACTGATGAGTCAGTTGTTTCTTCAGACTTCCGTGGCATTAGCCAGTCTTCAATCTTTGATGCTGGTGCTGGTATTGCTCTTGACGATACATTTGTTAAGGTTGTATCATGGTACGATAACGAGTACGGTTACACATGTAACATGCTTCGTTTAGTTGAGCACATTGCTTAACAATTAAATTACGGCTCGCTTTAACGGGCCGTTTTTAATATGCCAGATTTAATCATCAAAGACTCTCAACTAAGTGTTGAAGAAGTTATTGAAAAATTAAAAGAAGCAGTTCCAAACAATAAGTTTGGAATTTTGCATTCTTACGATATTAAACAAACGCTGGCCGGAAAAGGCCAAGAGTTGACAGAAGAATGTCACGTGTTTGAAATTTGTAACCCTGTGGTTGCAAAAAATATCCTGGAAAAGGATATGGATTTGGCAAGTGTACTACCTTGTCGAATCTCGGTATATACTAAGGATGGCGTCACTAAAGTTGGAATGGCGTCACCCGCTAAACATATTGCTCAATTGACTACAAAAGACATGTCTTTAATTGTAGATCCAGTCGAGCAAGCACTGATCAAAATTATTGATCAGTCAATTGCATAAATAACTAGGAGAATATTATGTCAGTTATCAATTTATCAGATCTAGATCTTAGCTCTAAAAAAGTATTAATTCGTCAAGACTTAAACGTACCTATCAAAGATGGCGTTGTAACGAGTGACAAGCGTATCAAGGCTTCAGTGCCAACTATCAAGATGGCAATGGCACAAGGTGCCAAAGTAATGCTTATGTCACACCGTGGTCGCCCAACAGAAGGCGAATATAGTGACGAATTTACTTTACAGCCAGTTGCAGATCGCTTAACTGAAATTTTAGGCGTAACGGTACGCTTAGAAAAAGATTGGTTAAATGGCGTTGAGATGAATGATGGTGAGGTTGTTTTATGCGAAAACGTACGTTTTAATAACGGTGAAATGGCTAATGATGATGCACTGTCTAAGAAAATGGCTGCCATGTGTGATATCTTTGCTATGGATGCATTTGGTACAGCACATCGTGCGCAAGCGTCGACACACGGTGTTGCAAAATATGCGCCAGTTGCCTGTTCTGGACCGCTATTATCAGGTGAGTTAGAAGCACTAGGTAAAGCACTAGACAATCCTAAGCGCCCAATGGTTGCAATTGTTGGTGGTTCAAAAGTTTCAACAAAACTTACGGTTCTTGAGTCATTGTCTAAAATTGTAGATCAGCTAGTTGTTGGTGGTGGTATTGCTAATACGTTTATTGCGGCTCAAGGTCACAATGTTGGTAAATCACTTTATGAAAAAGATTTAATTCCTACGGCTCAAAAATTAATGAAAGACTGTGAAATTCCTGTACCTACAGATGTAGTGTGCGGCAAGGAGTTTTCAGAAACAGCAGAAGCTGTAACAAAAGCTTCAAATGAGGCGGTTAATGATGACATGATTTTTGATATCGGTCCAAATTCAGCTGAAGAATTAGCAGAAATTATGAAAAATGCTGGAACGATTGTATGGAATGGCCCTGTTGGCGTATTTGAATTCGATCAGTTTGAAGGTGGCACAAAAACATTAGCGATGGCAATTGCCAACTCTGATGCATTCTCAATTGCTGGTGGTGGCGATACGTTGGCTGCTGTTGATAAGTACGGCATTGAAGATAAAATTAGCTACATCTCAACAGGTGGCGGCGCATTTTTAGAATTTCTTGAAGGTAAAAAATTACCAGCAGTAGAAATTTTAGAAAAAAGAGCGGCGGAGTAGCACTTGACTAGAAGAACTAAAATCTTAGCAACCTTGGGGCCGGCAACGGATAAGCCTGGGGTTTTAGAAAGCATTCTAGAGGCAGGCGTCAATGTTGTTCGTATTAACTTTTCTCATGGCTCAGAAGAAGAGCATTTAGGTAGAGTTAAGGCTGTTCGTGAATGGGCTCAAGAAAATGACACTTACATTGGTGTATTGATGGACTTACAGGGTCCAAAAATACGTATTGCCTCGTTTAAAGATGGGATGAAAATTCAATTAAACAATGGCGATAGCTTTGCATTGGATGCAGATAAAGATAATTTGTTAGGCGATCAAACATCAGTTGGTATTGCTTATAAAACACTACCTCAAGAAGTTAAGCCAGGAAATATCTTAATTCTAGATGATGGAAAAATTGTACTAGAAGTAACTGAAATTGTTGGAAATAAGATTAATACAGTTGTTACGCAAGGCGGTATTCTTTCGGACAAGAAGGGTATTAATTTACGTGGCGGCGGCTTATCTGCTAATGCGTTAACTGAAAAAGATAAAAAAGATATCTTTACAGCTGCTAAAGCTAAGGCTGATTATGTTGCATTGTCATTCCCGATTAATGGTGATGATGTTCGTGAAACCAAGATACTACTGAAAGAGGCTGGAAGTCATGCAGGCGTTATTTCTAAAATTGAACGTGCTGAATCATTAAAAGAAAACACAATTCTTGACATTATTAATGAATCGGCAGGCATTATGGTTGCACGTGGCGATCTAGGTGTGGAAATTGGCGATGCACAATTGCCAGCACAACAAAAACGCTTAATCAAGATGGCTAGATCAAATGATCGTATCGTCATCACAGCAACTCAAATGCTTGAGTCAATGATTGAAAACCCGATTCCAACACGTGCAGAAGTATTTGACGTAGCAAACGCAGTGCTGGACGGCACAGATGCTGTTATGCTTTCTGCTGAAACAGCAGCCGGTGCATATCCTAGAAATGCCGTTGAAACGATGGCTGAAGTATGTGTTGAAGCTGAAAAGAATCCAATTGCAAAAGTTTCACAACATAGACTTAATCAAAACTTTAAAGATATTGATGAAACTATTGCATTAAGTAGTATGTATGCAGCTAACCATTTAGGCGTGAAAGTAATAGCCTCATTAACACAAACCGGTTACACGGCTTTATGGATGTCTAGAATTAGTTCAGATGTCTCTATTTATGCTATAAGTGCAAATGTAAGTACCTTGCGTAAGGTTACCTTGTATCGTGGTGTGTACCCATGTGGAATAAATGAGGTGGCTAACACTAGCTGGGGTGAAGTAAATAAGAGTGTGATAGATACACTGACAAAAAACAATGTTGTTGCAGACGGTGATTTGGTAATATTAACCAAAGGAATGCATCAAGATAATAAAGGCGGTGGAACCAACATGATGAAGATACTTCGTGTGGGTGACAACGACTATTAGTAACTAATTAAAAAAAAGCAAAAGGAGAAAATATGTTAATTTCATTAAGAGAATTATTAGACCACGCAGCTGAAAACAGCTACGGAATGCCAGCATTCAACGTAAATAACATGGAGCAAGTTCATGCAATCATGGAAGCTGCAGACAGAACTAACTCACCAGTAATTATGCAGGGTTCTGCAGGTGCTAGAGGTTATGCGGGCGAACCGTTTTTACGTCATTTAATCATTGCGGCAACTGAAATGTACCCACATATCCCGGTAGTAATGCATCAGGATCATGGTTCAGAGCCAGCAGTATGTTTGCGTTCAATCCAATCGGGTTTTTCATCAGTAATGATGGATGGCTCGTTAATGGCGGATTGCAAAACACCAGGTTCATTTGAGTACAATGTTGCAGTTACTAAAGAAGTTGTAACAATGGCACATGCCGGTGGTGTATCAGTTGAAGGTGAATTAGGTTGTTTAGGTTCATTAGAAACAGGCATGATGGGTGAAGAAGATGGCCATGGCGCTGAAGGTAAACTAGACCTTGAGATGTTATTAACTTCTGTTGAAGAAGCGGCTGATTTCGTTAAGGCAACAAACGTTGATGCATTAGCAATCGCTATTGGCACTTCACATGGTGCGTATAAATTTACTGCTGAGCCTACTGGTGATGTTTTACGTATTGACCGTATTAAAGAAATTCATGCACGTATCCCGAATACACACTTAGTAATGCATGGTTCTTCTTCAGTACCACAAGACTGGTTAAAGATTATTAACGACTTTGGTGGTGACATGGGTCAAACGTACGGTGTTCCAGTAACAGAAATTCAAGAAGGTATTAAGAACGGTGTACGTAAAGTAAATATCGATACAGATTTACGCATGGCATCAACTGGTGCAATTCGTAAGCATTTAACTGAAAATACATCAAACTTTGATCCACGTAAATTCTACAAAGCAGCAACAAACGCTATGAGTGACATCGTTGCAGCACGTTTTGAAGCATTTGGTGCAGCAGGTCAAGCAGACTCTATCAAGGTGTCTTCTTTAGACACAATGTCTCAAAGATACTTATCTGGTGAATTAGACGCTAAAATTAAGTAAGCGCCTAAGGGTCAAGTATTAAAAAGGCTCGTTTTAACGAGCCTTTTTTTATTGCAAAGGAAGTAGATGAGTCAAGAAAATTTTTATTCAGTAATCGTTATTGGTGGCGGTCATGCAGGTACAGAAGCTGCGTTGGCATCTGCACGTATGGGCGTTAAGACATTATTAATTTCGCATAACATTGAAACACTTGGGCAAATGAGTTGTAATCCCGCTATTGGTGGAATTGGTAAGGGACATTTGGTTAAAGAAATTGATGCAATGGGTGGAGCAATGGCTAAAGCCATTGATCGTTCTGGCATACAATTTAGAACTTTAAATGCCTCAAAAGGTCCAGCTGTGCGTGCTACACGCGCACAAGCAGACCGTGTTTTATACAAAGCAGCGATCCGATACACATTAGAAAATCAAGATAATCTATCATTATTTCAACAAGCGGTTGATGATCTGGTTATCGAGAATGACGTTGTCGTAGGTGTGGTGACGCAAATGGGCCTGATCTTTAAGGCGAGTAAAGTCATTTTGACTTCAGGTACTTTTTTAGGTGGTGTAATTCACATTGGACAAAAGAATTTTCAAGGTGGTCGAGCGGGTGATGCGCCCTCAAACCCTTTGTCAGTTAAATTACGCGAATATGATTTAGGCGTTGGTCGTCTTAAAACTGGAACACCTCCAAGATTAGATGGCCGTACATTGGATTATTCATTAATGCAAGAGCAGCCAGGTGATACACCTTTGCCAAGTTTTTCATTCATGGGAAAACACTCAGATCATCCACAGCAAATCCCATGTTTCATTACTCATACCAATGAACAAGCGCATAACTTGATTCGAGCAGGACTTAAAGATTCTCCAATGTATACAGGCAACATTGAAGGCATTGGCCCAAGATATTGCCCATCCATCGAAGATAAGGTTGTGCGTTTTGAAGAGCGTAATTCTCATCAAATTTTTGTAGAGCCTGAAGGCTTAACAACAAATGAAGTTTACCCAAATGGAATTTCAACCTCTCTACCTTATGAAGTTCAAGTGAATTTTATTCGCTCAATCAAGGGTTTTGAAAATGCACAAATCGTTCGTCCAGGCTATGCCATTGAGTACGATTATTTTGATCCACGTGGTCTGAAGCAAACTCTAGAAGTTAAGAAAATTAGTAATCTATATTTTGCTGGTCAAATAAATGGAACAACGGGTTATGAAGAGGCAGCGGCACAAGGTATGCTCGCTGGTATTAATGCTGCATGCGCTGTGCAGGAAAAAGAGCCTTGGCTACCTAAGCGAGATGAAAGTTACATTGGTGTTATGGTCGATGATTTAATTACTAAGGGTACAAACGAACCTTATCGTATGTTTACCTCGCGTGCCGAATACCGGTTGCTATTGCGTGAAGATAATGCTGATGAACGGTTAACACCTACAGCATACAAGCTAGGCTTAATTGATGAAGATCGTTGGCAAGCATTTGGACGAAAGTATGAAGCTATTACTAAAGAAAAGGCACGATTAAAAAGCACTTGGATACAAGCGAGCGATCATCAAGCTGGTGAAATTTTAGGACAGAGCTTAAACCATGAGTACTCATTGCTAGAATTATTAAAACGACCTAAGGTTGATTATAAATTGTTAAGTAAGATTGAGTCAGGTGGTCCATATTTAATAGACAATACATTGATTGGCGTGGTTGAAAATCAAATCAAATATGCTGGTTATATCAAACGTCAGATGGATGAAATTGAAAAATACCGTAAAAATGAAAACACAGCACTTGCACATGATATGGACTATAACTCTATTAAGGCTTTGTCAGCAGAGGTTCGTCAAAAATTAACGCAATATCGTCCTGAAACGATCGGATTAGCAAGTCGAATCCAGGGTGTAACACCTGCATCAATATCTATTTTGCTGGTTTATTTAAAGTCATATAAAAAGTCAAAATGATTGAAGAATTACTAAAATCAGGTGCTAAGAGAATGAACATTGAGCTTGATGAAAGTCAATGTGCTAAATTATTGCAGTATCTTGAGTTAATCATTAAGTGGAATAAGACATATAATTTAAGTGCCATTCGTAATCTCGAAGAGGGTGTCAAGAGGCACTTGCTTGATAGCTTGTCAGTTGTGTCTTATATTAAATCTGGTAGTTTATTAGATGTTGGCGCTGGTGCAGGATTGCCGGGTATTGTGATCAGCATTATGAAGCCAGAATTGTCAGTTACAGTGCTTGATACGGTTGGCAAAAAATGTCATTTTATGCAATTTGCTAAGACGCAGCTAGCCCTTAAAAACTTAACCGTCGTTAATCAGCGAGTAGAAAATTATCAACCAGAGCAGTGCTTTGAGCAAATCACCTCAAGGGCTTTTGCAGAGGTTGATAAAACCTTGAATCTAACAAAGCATTTATTGTGTGATAATGGTAGTTATTTATTAATGAAAGGCAATCAAATTACTAATGAGCCCCTCAATGATTATGAAATAAAGGTGCATCAAATCAAAGTGCCATATGTGTCTGATCAGCGACATTTTTTAGAAATTAAACCGAGTTATTGATGAAAAAAATATTTTATTATTTTATTATTTTATTGGCCCTTGTGGTCACTGCCACTGTTGTATTTTTTGATGATTTTGCTAAGAATACTGTTGAATCTTATGCGCAAAGATCACTTAATACACCAGTTAAAGTAACTGAGCTAAGAAGTGACTGGTCTGGAAAAAAGATCAATATTGATTTTGTCGAAGTTAAAAATCCATCTAATTTTATTAATGAAAATGCCTTTGTCCTTAATCACCTAAGTGCAACCTTAGCCAATGAAACACAAGATAAATTAATTGTCTTGGATCAGCTTGAATTTGACGGCTTATTGTTTACCTTGGAGCAAGACCAAGGCAAGGTTAACTTAGTAGAGTTACTTAAAAAGCTTGATCGACAAGCTGCTCAAACTAAAGATAAAGTAAGCGCTCAAAAATCGACTGGAAAACTACCATACCGTTTAAAGATAAAAACACTCAGCTTAATCAACACACAGCTTTTTGTTGATACCCAATGGTTTAAAGAGACAGTGAAAGTGCCAGATATCATTATTGCTAATTTTGGTAATGATCAAGGTATTGAATTAGCTCAAGTAGGTCCAGAATTGATGAAGCTAGCATTAAGACATATTCAAACTGAAGTTGAAAAAAATGGATTAAAGCTTAGTGAGCAAGAAATAAAAGAAAGCGCTCGTCGACAGATACGTGGAAAATTAGACGAACTGGGTGCCGATCTCGATAATAAAGCCAGAAAATGGCTCAATAAATTAGGACTATAAAATGCATATTGTTGATTCCCATTGTCATATTGACCGTGTAGATTTAGAGCACTTTGGCGGTAGCATTGAATCAATGCTTGCCCATGCAGATGAAATGTCTGTTAAAGAATTTTTATGCGTTTGTATTGATTTAGAGCATTTTGACGATGTTTTTTCATTGGCTAAAAGCCATGCTCAGATCTATGCTTCGGTAGGTGTTCACCCTGTAGAGCAAGAGGGTCGAGACCCTACTGTTGATGAATTATTAACACTAGCACAGCATGATAAGATTATTGCTATTGGCGAAACCGGACTTGATTACTTTCACGTAGAAAAAGATTCAGCTGATTGGCAAAGAGATCGTTTTAGACGTCATATTGCAGCTTCTAATCAATCTGGCAAGCCAATGATTATCCATACGCGTAATGCCAAGGCTGACACCATTAGAATAATGGATGAGGAAAAGGCAAATGCAGGCGTTATGCATTGTTTTTCAGAAGATTGGGAAACTGCTAAAGCGGCGCTTGATCTTGGTTTTTACATTTCTTTTTCAGGAATTATTACTTTTAAAAGCGCTGAATCTTTAAGAGAAGTCGCTAAAAAAGTACCGGCAGATCGATTATTGGTTGAAACTGACTCGCCATATTTAACGCCCGTACCTAATAGAGGTAGGCCAAATTCCCCTGCATATACTTATTATGTGGCGCAAAAATTGGCCGAAATTAGAGGGGTGAGTATTGATCAAATTGCTGACTCTACAACACAAAATTTTAAACGTTTATTCTTCCCAAACTAATGGCTGTTACATTTCAAACAATTGATGAATTTTCACAAGGTCAACGCCTTGATAATTACCTGGTCAAAATCCTTAAGGGTGTACCAAAATCACATATTTATCGCGTTATTCGTAAAGGTGAAGTTCGGGTTAATAAAGGCAGAAAGAAGGCTGACTACAAACTCATGCAAGATGATATCGTGCGCATTCCGCCGATTACTGTCAATGAAAAAAAATCAGTACATGTATCAGATAGCTTAAAGAAGATGTTAATGGAAGCTATTATTTATGAAGACAAGGGGTTATTGATTATTAACAAACCCAGTGGTGTTGCTGTGCATAGTGGTAGTGGTGTTGATACTGGTGTGATTGAAGCGTTAAGATCTGTTTATAAAGAGCCAATTGAACTGGTTCACAGACTAGATCGTGCGACATCAGGTGTATTGTTGATTGCTAAAAAACGCAGTGTGCTAAAAAACCTCCATGAACAACTAAATAAACATGAAATGGAAAAGCGCTATACCGCGTTAGTCAAAGGTGTTTGGTCAAAGAAGCGCCATACTATTGATGCCCCCTTATACCAAAATTCTCGCTATACCGTGGTTGATAGTAAAGGCAAGCACTCGGTCAGCCATTTTCAGCCGCTTAAAAATTTTAGCAAGGGTGATTTTTCTGCCTCATTGGTTGAGGTAACTATTGAAACAGGGCGCACCCATCAGATCAGAGCACATGCTAAATATGCTGATCATGCCATTGCATGTGATGATAAATACGGTGATAAAGAATTTGATCGTCAAGTTAAGTTCAAAGGCCTTAAGCGTTTATTTTTACATGCACATCAATTAACCTTTACTAATCCAATGACGGGCGAAATTCAAAAAGCCAGCGCACCCCTATCAGTTGAGCTACAAGATTTTTTAGATAAGTTATGAATTCCTATGTCCGCCTAATGCGCTTAGATAAGCCTGTTGGCATCTATTTGTTATTATGGCCAACTTTGTGGGCATTATTTTTAGCGGCTGATGGCTGGCCAAAGCCTGATTTGTTATTGATATTTACTTTAGGCGTGGTACTGATGCGCTCAGCAGGTTGTGTTATTAATGATTATGCTGATCGAAACATTGATAAATTTATTGAACGAACTCAATATAGACCGATAACTTCAGGTGAGATATCTACCGCTAATGCACTTAAAACTTTCTTTGGCTTAATTACTGTTGCTTTTGGCTTGGTATTATTAACAAACTCATTAACTATTCAATTGGCTGTTGTGGCAGTTTTATTGGCGATACTGTATCCGTTTACCAAGCGCTGGACGCACCTACCTCAGTTTGTACTGGGCACAGCTTTTGCCATGAGTGTGCCAATGGCCTTTGCTGCGACTAATAATTTTGTACCAGTGTCAGCTTGGTGGATTTTTGCAGCAACTGTTATTTGGACGGTGATTTATGACACCATGTACGCCATGTCTGATCGAGAAGAGGATATTAAGATTGGTGTTAAATCAACAGCCGTTTTGTTTGCAACTTATGATCGATTGATTCTTGGATTGTTACAAATCGCACTAATTTTAGTGTTTTTTGAAATTTCAGAAATTTTCAAAATGAGTATTTTTTTCGATATATCGATACTTTTAGCATCAACTTTAATGGTTTATCATCAATTTTTAATAAAAAATAGAGAAAAAACAGCCTGTTTTAAAGCTTTTTTGCATAATAATTACATTGGCATGGTGATTTTTATTGGAATTGCGCTATCCGTTGCCCAGTAAGCGATTCAAGCTTAAAAAAATTAGCATTTTTTCAATATTTAGTTATAAAAATACCACTTTATTGGTATTTTTTCAAAAAAAACCTTGACATGGATTAAAAAACACTCTAAATTGAATCTAATTCGACAATTAAGTTGAATTGCTAATATAACTGAAGAGGGGAATATATGCTAAAAAATATAACAGGTTGGATCAAGGAGCTAACAGCTGCTGGTGTTGCACTAATTGCATTGGCTGTTGTTGTTCAAGTAATTTTCGGTGCGACAGCTGCGTTTTTACCAGGTGATGTTGTTGGTTCTATTATTGGAATCGTAGGACAACTTGGCGGCGCAAACCTAGTAGGTTTGGTTGCTGTTGCTTTACTTTACTCACTATTTAATAAGTAAGTAATATAGTAATTCAATAAAAAAAACCCGCCGAAAGGCGGGTTTTTTTGTGCTAAAAGGAAAGTTAGATGCCTCTTAAAAGCTCATTAATGCTAGTTTTAGAACGCGTTTTGGCATCCACTTGTTTGACGATAACGGCACAGTAAAGTGAGTAACTTCCATCTTTAGAAGGTAGGTTGCCCGACACCACAACAGAGCCTGCTGGAATACGTCCGTAAGAAACTTCACCCGTTGCACGATTGAAAATCTTTGTTGACTGGCCAATGTAAACACCCATTGAAATAACAGAGCCTTCTTCAACGATTACACCTTCAACCACTTCAGAACGAGCACCGATAAAACAGTTGTCTTCAATAATAGTTGGACTTGCTTGCAATGGCTCTAAAACACCACCAATACCAACACCACCTGAAAGATGAACGTTCTTACCAATTTGAGCACACGAACCAACTGTTGCCCAAGTATCAACCATGGTGCCAGAATCAACATAAGCACCGATATTAACGTAAGATGGCATAAGTACCGTATCTTTTGCAATGTATGATCCGCGACGTGCACTTGCTGGTGGCACAACACGAACGCCAGTGGCTTTTAGCTCATCTACTGACATATTGGCAAATTTTGAAGACACCTTGTCATAGTATTGAGTAAAACCGCCTTGCATTGGCTCGTTATCTTTAATTCTAAAAGATAGTAATACGGCTTTTTTAAGCCATTCGTTAACAACCCAATCGCCAACGCCTCGTTGCTCTGCAACTCGAGCTTCACCCGAGTCAAGCATGCGAATGGCTTCGTTAACCGCCTTTTCTACTTCAGGGGTTACAGTTTGTGGATTGATGTTGGCTCTGTCTTCAAAAGCAGTTTCAATGATATCTTTCATGAGGGTTCAAATTAGTAAAATTGGACATTATATCAGACGCTTATTGATAAGTCCGTTCGAGCGCGGCTAGCCATCGATTTTATCAAGTAGCAGTATTGAAATATTTCATTTTATTCATGGCGTGAAACGCACTAAAATATACTATGTAATGTGTTGATTATTGACTTGAATCAAGTAAAAAAACACGATTAATGTTAAGATGATAAAAGTTTATTAATGGTTTTTAATGAGAGTGCAATGTCGAATAAAAAAATTCAACTAGAAACCCTGTACGAAGAAGGCGACCAATGGGTGCAAAACCTTGGTGACAGCACGGTTCATGCCAAGCGTATGGGTGGCTTATTTAGAAATTTGAAATGGGTTTCTATGTTAATTTGGATGCCATTTTTTATCGGTCCATATTTAACCTGGAACGATCGACAAGCCATTTTATTTGATATGGAAAATCGCCAATATCATTTATTTGATGTGACTATTTTCCCTCAAGACATTTGGATGTTAACAATGGTGTTGCTGTTTTTAGCCATTTTTCTGGCTGCTATTACCACAGTGCTTGGTCGAGTTTTTTGTGGCTATTTCTGCTTTCAAACAGTCTGGACTGATCTTTTCACCCAAATTGAACAATGGGTCGAAGGTATACCAAGCAAACGCCGTAAGCTAGAAAAAGCGTCAATGAGTTTTAACAAAATAAAACTTAAGGTGATTAAGCATCTCTTATGGATTGCTATCGCACTACTTTCTGGTGTCACTTGGATGTTGTATTTTAATGTAAAGTGGGCGGACTATTTTTCTGGCAATGTTAGCCTTACAACAATTGCCATCACTGGCTCAATTGCTCTTGGTGCATATGTTTTCGCAGGCTTTATGCGTGAACAAACCTGCTTGTGGATTTGTCCTTATTCACGAATTCAAGGTGCCATGGTGGACGAGCAAACCATACTCCCTACCTATGATCACTATCGTGGTGAAAACCGTGGAAAGTTGAAAAAAGGCGTCTATGTTGAAGACAATGGTGACTGTATCGATTGTCATCAGTGTGTTGCTGTGTGTCCAACTGGCGTTGATATTCGTAAAGGTCAAGAGTACGGTTGTATTACTTGCGGATTATGTATTGATGCGTGTGATTCGGTTATGGAAAAAGTTGGCAAGCCTAAGGGGTTGATTCGCTATACCTCATTAGTTGAATTGGAGTTAAACAAGTCGACTCAAGCATTCTATAAACGCCCGCGAGTGATGGTTTATGCTGTTATTTTAATTGGCGCATTGTCAATGCTTGCTTACGGAATGATGAATATTGCATCAATGGAGTTCAAGGTATTGCACGATAGACAGCCTTTATTTGTGCAGCTATCTGATGGCTCTATCCGTAATAAATACGAGCTTAAGGTTATGAATAAAACAGATGCAGAGATGCTGGTTGATATTACTTATAGCAGTAGTATCAAATCCTTAAAATCGAAAAAACAGCTAAACTCAGTACGCATTCCAAGTGGTAATGTAAAGTCTATCTTTGTTTATTTGTCAGCCTATGAAAATAACATTGGCGATGACAATGAAGTTACTTTTGTGGTTTCTAGCGATCAAGGCACGTTAGAATATGACACAATCTTTTTTACCCCAAAGAGTATGCGATGAAAGTTTATAAAAGCCCAGTAATGATGCTTATGCTAGTACTATTTTTAGTGCTAGTAAGTGCGACCATATATCGAATTATAACGGCATTAGAAACCCATCCTGGATTGGTAGTTGCAGACGCTTATGAAACTGGTGAGCGCTACGGCGAGACGCTTGATGCTAGAAAAAAGCTTATTGCTCAAGGCTGGACGCTCGAGCTTACTATTCCTGATGTGGTTATACACAATACACCTCAAACCTATACAGCAATTAACGCTAAAAACAACAAAGTGCTTTCTACTGCCAAGGCAACAGCGTATTTTTACAGACCGTTAGAGATGAAGCATGATTTTTCCTTGCCAATGCAAGTAAACGATCAAGGTGCTTATCAAGTTAGTGTTAATCTACCCTTAAAAGGTCGATGGGATTTGGTGGTTGAGATAACCAAAGGTGATTTCTTACAGCAGGCTTCTGCTCGAATGTTTGCTCAGTAGCGCTGAGTAATTAATCTTCGTGACAATGGTTATGGTGGTGTTCGTAAGTTGCCATTAATTCATCCATTTGATCGGCAAATAAATCATTAAATTGCGAGTCTTTTAAAATTGACTCTGGTTGACCCATGCAACAAATATGATGATAAAGACATAGCACCTGGGTAGATTCTTTCATCACTCGATGTAGATCGTGTGAGACCATTAACACCGCACAACCTTGCTTTTGATGAATGTCTTGAATCAGCTTGTATAAGTGCATTTGACCATTAACATCAAGATTTTGAGCAGGCTCATCTAGAATTAAAACGTTAGGCTTTGCTAATAATGCTCGAGCCAATAATACGCGCTGCATTTCACCACCAGACAGTGAACTCAACTCATGATTTAAAATGGATTCGATACTGGTTAATTGTGTAGTTTCATGTAGAAAATTAGCATCAACTTTTTGATTGAGCTGTAAAAAATCTAATACTGAAATAGGAATGAATTCATTAGGGATAAATTTTTGCGGGGTGTAACCTAGGCGAATGTTGCTAGACTTGGTCACACTACCAGTATCTGCTTTGATCAAACCTAAAAGCACTTTAATGAGTGAGCTTTTACCTGCGCCATTTGGGCCGATAAGTGTAATAAACTCACCAGCCTTAAGTTCAAAACTCACTTGATCCAGAATACTCTTTCCGTGACGGCTAAGGCTTATTTTATCAACATGAATAAGGGTGTCTGACATAGGGCTAGTAATTACTAAAGTAATGTTATTTTACAACTTAAGCAGAGGTTAAAATACCTGAAAGTACTTGCAAAATTTTATAAACCGATTAAAGGCTCCTTAGCATGTCACATAAGCTAATCTTACTAGATGGTTCGGCGTTTTTATTCCGAGCTTATTTCTCAACATTAAAGCAAAATCTGAGCAATCAAGAGGGTTTCCCAACGGGTGCTATTTTTGGCGTGATTAATGCTATTAAACGTTTGCAAAACCAATACCCAAGGGCTAAGTTAATTGCTATTTTTGATGCCAAGGGTAAGAATTTTCGTCATGAGATTTACCCTCAATACAAAGCGCATAGAAAACCTGCAGACGATGATTTGGTTATTCAAATTGAGCCTCTATACGAAATCATTCGTGCCATGGGGTTTCATTTTATCTGTGTACCTGGTGTTGAGGCTGATGATGTGATTGCCACACTAAGTCGTTGTGCTGATGATAATTGTATTAAAACAGTGATTGCTAGTGGTGATAAAGACTTGATGCAGCTTGTTAGTCCAAACATTACTCAGTTAGATATGAAAGGCGTGACCTATGATCGTGCTGGCGTAATAGAAAAAATGGGTGTTGCGCCAGAGAAAATTTTAGATTTATTGGCGTTGACAGGTGATAGTGCAGATAACATTCCGGGTGTGCCTAGCGTTGGACCAAAGACGGCTATTAAATGGCTATCTTTGTATGAAGGCTTGGATGGTATTAAAGATAATGCTCACGAAGTAAAAGGCAAGGTTGGTGAAAAATTACGTGATAATTTTGATCTACTAGATTTATCACATCGATTGGTTAAGCTTAAGTTTGATGTTGAGTTGTCATGCAATATTTTAGATAATGAGCCTGGCCAAGATGATGCCACGCTAGCGAGTTTGTATCAACAGTATGGATTTTCTATGTGGCATAGGCAGTTGGGTGATGTAGATAATGTATCGGTTGCTAATAATGCCACCATAGAAAGTGAAAATCCTGAGCCTGATGTCAGCCCCGCTTTAGACTTAACAAAAGATTATTCACAGACCACAGTTGTTGATGAGTCAGTGTTTTCTAAAATGCTAGAGCGTTTAAATGTTGCTGAGAATTTTGTATTTGATCTTGAGACTACTTCTCTTGATTATATGAATGCGAAAATTGTCGGCTGGGTATTTCTCATTGAATCAGATAGTTTTTATATACCGGTTGCGCATGATTATTTAGATGCGCCAAAACAGCTAAACTTTGATCAGGTAATGCAAGCATTAACGCCAATTTTGGAAAATGCTAGCATTGGTAAAATCGGCCAAAATCTTAAATATGATGCGCATATTCTAGCTAATTATAAAATTGATTTAAATGGCATATCAGATGACACCATGGTGAAGTCTTACGTGCTAAATTCCGTAGCTACGCGCCATAATATGGATGATTTGGCCGAGCATTATTTGAATCATCAAACTATTTCATTTTCAGATGTTGCAGGTAAGGGAAAAAAGCAAATCACATTTAATCAAGTTTCATTAGAGGTTGCTAGCCCTTATGCGTGTGAAGATGTAATTGTGACGGATCTTCTAAACAAGGCATTAGATGATCAAATTGCACAATATCCAAAGTTGGTTAAGCTGTATCAGCGTGTAGAGTTGCCACTGGTTAATGTGCTGATGAAAATGGAGCGTAATGGTGTTAAGCTTGATGCACAAGCACTAGGTGTTCAGCAAATTGACACCAAATCACAGATGGATAGCATTCAAGCTCAAGCTTACGAACTAGCAGGAGAGGTGTTTAATTTAGAATCGCCAAAGCAAATTCAACAAATTCTTTTTTCTGAAGAGGGGCTGGGGTTGGAGGCTAAAAAGAAAACACCCAAAGGTGCGCCTTCAACTAATGAAGAGGCTTTGAAGTTGTTAGACCATCCATTGGTAGATTTGATCTTAAGTTACCGCACTCTGACCAAGCTAAACTCTACTTATTTAGAGGCATTACCAAAGCAGATTGATATTCATACTCAACGATTGCACACTTCTTATCATCAGGCGGTAACAGCAACAGGACGCCTATCCTCTTCTAATCCAAACCTGCAGAATATTCCTATTCGTTCCGAACAAGGTGCGCGTATTCGTGGCTCTTTTATTGCTGACGAGGATAATGTCATTATTGCAGCAGACTATTCTCAGATTGAGCTTAGAATTATGGCGCATATTTCACAAGATGTGAATTTATTACAAGCCTTCAAAGAAGATCGAGATGTTCATAGTGCTACTGCAGCTACCATGTTTAAAGTGACAACAGATGAAGTTACCAAGGAGCAAAGACGTCGAGCCAAGGCAATTAACTTTGGTTTAATTTACGGTATGAGTGCCTTTGGTTTGGCTAAGCAAATTGATGTGTCGCGTACCGAAGCGAAAGAGTATATCGATGCTTATTTTGAAAATTATCCAGGTGTGGCCGATTATATGGAAGACACTAGAGAGTCTGCAAAAATTCAAGGCTATGTTGAAACGGTTATGGGCAGAAGACTATATTTGCCACAAATCAATGCTAAGAATAAAATGTTACAACAACATGCATTAAGAACGGCGATTAATGCACCTATGCAAGGCTCAAGTGCAGATATCATTAAATTAGCTATGTTGGACGTTGCTCAGTGGATAGGAAAAGATAACACAGATATCAAGATGATTATGCAAGTGCATGATGAATTGGTATTTGAAGTGAAAGCCGATAAGGCGAGTGAGTTTGCCGATAAAATAAAAGACTTAATGGAAGGTGCTTATTCGTTAGATATTCCGTTAAAAGTAGATGTTGGTATGGGTAGTTCTTGGCAACAAGCGCACTAGCCGCCTTTATACATCTACTTAGAAAATTACCAATATAAAATAATATGAAACAACAACTACAAGAATTATTGACTCAAGCGATACAGTCACTCATCAGTGATGGCGTGTTAGAAAGCTTACCAGATACGATCCGTATTGACCATTCCAAGGATAAAGCCCAGGGAGATTTTGCATCTAATATTGCCATGGTGTTGTCCAAGCAGGCTAAGTGCGCACCCAAGGTATTGGCACAACAAATTATTGAAAAATTAACCCAAGCAAGTGAGATTGAAAAAATTGAAATTGCCGGACCTGGGTTTATTAACTTTTTCATGTCGCAAGGATCAAACAATCAAGTGCTTGAAGATATCCTTGTTGAGGCTGATAAGTTTGGCTTGTCTGAGTTTGGTAAAGGTCAAAGAGTGTTGCTTGAGTTTGTTTCTGCCAACCCAACAGGGCCGTTACATGTAGGCCATGGACGTGGTGCAGCATATGGCGCTACAGTTTCTAATTTATTGCGTGCTATTGGTTTTGAAGTAGACAATGAATACTACGTCAATGACGCTGGGCGACAAATGGATATTCTAGCTACCTCGGTTTACTTGCGTTATTGTGAAGTGAGTATTTTTCCTGACAATGCCTACAAGGGTGATTACATTGTAGATATCGCCAAACAAATTACTGACGTAGAAAAACACGATATTTCCACAGGTGTTTGTAAAGATGAAAAAGACGGTGGCGATAAAGAAAAGCACATTGATGGCTTAATTGCTAATTGCAAGCAGATATTGGGTGAAAACTATAAAAAAGTTTATACACTGGCTATTGATAATATTCTTAGTGGTATTAAAGAAGATTTGGCAGATTTCGGTGTGGAGTATCAGCAATGGTTTTCAGAGCAGTCATTGGTAGATTCGGGTCTTTCTGAAAAAACAGTTAACGCACTACAAGCATCAAACCACATCTATGAAAAAGACGGCGCACTCTGGTTTAAAACTACAGATTTTGGCGATGATTTAGATCGTGTTGTGGTGAGAGAAAATGGCCTGCATACATATTTTGCTTCTGACATTGCTTATCATCTTGAAAAATTTGAACGTGGCTATGACAAAATTATTAACATTTGGGGTTCGGATCATCATGGCTATATTGCTCGAGTTAAGGCAAGTATTAGCGCACTAGGTCATGATGCAAGTAAGCTAGAAATTTTATTAGTACAGTTTGCAAATCTATACCGAAATGGTGAAAAAGTGGCAATGTCCACCAGAAGTGGATCGTTTGTTAAGCTTGAAGAATTACGCCAAGAAGTTGGCAATGATGCGGCGCGTTTTTTCTACATATTGCGCAAGTCAGAACAGCACATGGATTTTGACCTTGATTTAGCCAAATCAAAGACTAACGAAAATCCAGTATTCTATATTCAATATGCGCATGCCCGTATTTGTTCAGTGCTTAAACAAGCGCAAGACATGAATAAAGTCAATCCAGACTTATCATTACTAACGAGCGATTCAGAAGTGGCATTAATTAAAGAGTTGAATCGTTATAAAAGTGTTTTACAAACTAGTGCGTTAAATTATGAGCCGCATGTATTGGCTTATTATTTGCGTGATTTGGCTGGTGAATTTCACAGTTATTACAATAACAGCGAATTTTTAGTAAAAGAAGATGCACTTCGTAACACAAGGTTGTTGCTTATTCGTGCTGTTAAGCAGGTGCTAGTTAATGGCCTGGGTGTCTTGGGTGTTAGTGCGCCAGACTCTATGTAATTTGTTCATGAGTATTGAACGTGGATGATCAAGCACAAAGAATTGAAGCGCTAGATACGTCATGTTCTTTTTTAATTCAAGCGCCCGCAGGATCAGGAAAAACTGAATTACTTACTCAGCGTTATTTAAAGCTACTTTCGATTAGTGATTCTCCAGAAAGTGTTCTGGCGATGACATTCACCAAAAAAGCAGTCAGCGAGCTTAAAGCTAGAGTTATTGATGCATTAAAATCGGCACAAGGCGATAGACCTGATTTGGCACATAAGCAAATTACTTATGATTTAGCGAGTGTTGTATTGGCTAGATCAGAAGCATTTGATTGGTATTTGTTGGAGATGCCTCAACGGCTTAAAATTTCTACCATCGACGGCCTGTCCAACCTTATTACCAGTCGCTATCCGCAGCCAGGAACTTGGATTAATAAGAAAATTATTACTCAAACTTGGCAACAAGAAGCTATTTATTTGCAGGCTGCCAAACAGACTTTGCTGAGTATTGATGTGGAAGACTTTACCCAGTGTGTCAGCCAGACATTGCTGTATCTAGATAATAATGTTAATCGTTTTTATCAGCTAATTACCTACATGCTGTCTAAACGCGACCAATGGCTTAACAAGCTGTACATCAAAGATGCTCTTGATGTACAAAGTTTAAAAGACAGTGCGGCTAATATTATTACCCAGCATTTAGAGCAGGTACTAGCCTCGGCAAAGATACATTTTGAGGCTGATTTTTTTACCGCATTAAGTGACAACACTCAGGCTGATATATCAACCATTGAAAATCTACCCGAAGCCACTCCTGCTGGCTTGCCTCAGTGGAAATATCTGGCTGACCTATGCTTAACGGGTAAGGGTGAATGGCGTAAAACACTAACTAAGAAAAACGGCTTCCCTGCAGAGTTGAAAGCGCAAAAGAAAGTGGTACTAGAGGTGCTTGAAGGCTTATCTGGACAGACAGAATTTATGTCGCTTTTAAATGAAGTTAACATCATGCCAGACGTTGATTTTGATACAGCACAAATGATGGCGTTAAAGAACATTGCGCAAGTGTTAAAAATTGCTGTTGCTCAATTAAACGTATTATTTGATGAACAGCAATCAACTGATTTTATTCAGGTTGCTTTAGATGCAGATCAAGCACTGGTTGAGCATGAGGCAACTGATATTGCTTTGTTTTTAGATTACAAAATACAGCATTTATTAATTGACGAGTTTCAAGATACTTCTAGTACTCAATTTTCCTTGATAGAAAAGTTGATTGTTAATTGGCAAAAAGACGATGCCAAGACTTTATTCTTGGTGGGCGATCCCATGCAGTCTATCTACTTGTTTAGGCAGTCCCAAGTAGGGCTATTTTTACAAGTGAAAGAGGTTGGTATTGCCAATCTTCATCCTACTTTTTTAAAATTAACCACGAATTTTAGATCTGACCAGGTTATCGTAGAAGAGAATAATAAGCATTTTTTAAGTATTTTTCCGCAGATAGAAAACGCTCAAGTTGGTGCCATTAGCTATTCCACTTCGGTCGCGAATGGCGCAGCAGATCAACAAGGCAAGGTTGAATTTCATCCATTCGCACATAAGGCTTATGCCCAAGAGGCACAACAAGTTCTAAGCATTGTGCAACAAAATTTAGATAAGAGTGTGGCAATATTGATCAGAAACCGATCACATCTAAATGAAATTGTGCCCATGCTAAAAGCGGCAGATATAGTATTTGAAGCACTTAAAACAGCACCACTCAATAAAGAGTCCTTTGCTCGAGATTTGATTAGCTTGACTCGCGGTTTGTTAGATTTGGGCGATAAGCTAGCTTGGTTAGCTATTCTTCGAGCACCATGGTGTGGGCTATTATTAGAAGATATTTTGCAATTATCCAAACATCCAGACAAGGTTATATTTGAGTTGATTTATGAGCCATCGGTATTAAAAGATTTAACGAAAGATGGATCAACAAGAGCGCAAAGCCTTTATGCAAGTTTGGCAACAATTATTGATAATTATTCAAGATTCAGCTTTGTGCAAATGCTTGAATTTGCTATTGAGCAATTATGCCCACAGCAGTCTTTATCTGAACACAAGACTATGATTAAGCGTCAATTTTTGAATGTAGTGCATGAGTGTGAAGTGCTTGGCCAGCTTAATATTAAGACCATTAATCAACAACTCGATGAGTTATATGCGCCGAGCATTAGCAGTAATATTAAGATAATGACCATCCATCAGGCTAAAGGCTTGGAGTTTGACGTGGTTATTATTCCTGGTTTGGGTAGAGCTCCTCGAGCCAATCAATCGGCTATTATCCATCTGAATGAATTTTCTGATCGGTCGTTATTGTTGGCGCCAATTAAATCTTATCAACAGGCAAAGCCTAGTCATACCTATCGCTATTTACAGAAAGTAGAGTCAAAACAAGGTCATTTTGAAAGCATGAGATTGTTATATGTTGCGATGACACGTGCTAAATCTAATATTCATTTACTGGCCACACTGAGTAAATCTGGAAAAGCTAGTGAAAATACCTTTTTAAAATTACTTGAGCCTGCGCTAAAGCACCAATTTGAAGTGCTAGATAATGCGACTAAGGATGAGGCGGCAGATCTTATTAAAGCGCCAAAATTAGAGCGCTATCAGACTATGCTAAGTGCGAATCCAATTGTCACTGATGCGCACGAGACGATTGAGTTTAATAATAGTATTAATATGGGCTACAAAAGCCTTTTAGGTACTTTTATACATCAATGTTTAGAGCTTGATGTCTTTGAGCTGAGTAATTCAATTATTGACGTACGCTTACTAGAGCTTGGATTTTCTTTGGAAAATTTAGCACACGCTAGAGTTCACATCGTTCAATTGTTGAAAAACACCCGACAAGATGTTAATTTTGATTGGCTCTTTAAACACAGGCAGTCAACTCAGGTTGAGGCTGAATTTATGCATCAGGGCAAGAGTGTTATCATTGACCGATTGTTTATCGACGATAATATTTTATGGGTTGTTGATTTTAAAACTGCCGATAGGTTGGCCGATGAAACCGATGAGATATATGTTAAACGCCAACAGATAAAACATACTAAGCAGCTAAAATTTTATAAAGAAGTATTGGCTCATGCATATAACAACGAAATTAAGTGTGCCCTTTATTGCCCGGCAGTTAGTCAATTGATTGAAATAAAAGCCTAGTTAATGAGCCTATATTGTTTGCTTTTTATAGTTCGCCTATTCCCCTAATTTTACGATTATTTAACCACTGCTCTATTCTGTATAATTTAGCATATGTCGTTAGCGCCTAAAAATCTCTATTCTTATCCAAAATTTTGGCCCCATAAAAAAGGACTTGTACCTGCGCCATTACTGCCCATGTCTCGCAAGGAAATGGACGAGCTGGGTTGGGATTGTTGCGATATTATTATTGTTACTGGCGATGCCTATGTAGACCATCCTAGTTTTGGTATGGCGATTATTGGTCGACTGTTGGAGTCTCAAGGATTTCGCGTGGGGATTATTTCTCAGCCGGATTGGCACTCTGCAGAGGATTTTCGTCAGTTAGGTAAGCCTGGCTTATTCTTTGCTATTGCATCAGGCAATATGGATTCTATGGTGAATCATTACACAGCTGAGAAAAAACCACGCTCTGATGATGCTTACACCGCAGGTGCCATGGCCGGAAAACGACCTGATCGTGCGACCACTGTTTACACTCAGCGCGCCAAAGAGGCTTATAAAGGCATCCCTGTTATTATTGGTGGTATTGAGGCTAGCTTAAGACGTATTGCCCAATATGACCATTGGTCGCAAACCATTCGTCGCTCTATTCTGCCCGATTCTAAGGCTGATTTATTGCTGTTTGGTAATGCTGAGCGTGCTGTTGTCGAAGTTGCACATCGAGTTGCAGCTGGTGAAGATATTAAGAAAATTACTGATATTCGGGGCACGGCTTTTATGCGTCAAGGAATCCCTGAAGGTTGGACACTATTAGATTCAAGCGAAATCGATACTGATAAAAGCCTCACTCATCCGCAAGCAGACCCTTATGCAGATACCTCTGCTAAAGATAAGCAAGGTTGTAATGATAAAAACAATCAAGCCAAACCTAATAAAATTGATCCCAATCAGGGAGCGGTCCAAGTGATTGATTTTGATCACCGAACTAAGGGTTTGAATCGAGAAAATACCGTTATTCGCCTACCTTCTTTTGAGCAAGTGGCAACAGATCGTTATCTATATGCACACACATCGCGCGTTTTTCATCTAGAAACAAATCCGGGAAATGCACGAGCCTTAGTACAGCGCCATGGTGAGCGAGATGTTTGGCTAAATCCGCCACCTATTCCGTTGTCAATGGAAGAGTTTGATAGTGTTTTTGAATTGCCTTATACGCGCAAGCCACATACCGCTTATGGCAATCTCAAAATTCCAGCCTTTGACATGATTCGGCATTCTGTGAATATTATGCGCGGGTGTTTTGGCGGTTGTACTTTTTGCTCAATTACCGAGCATGAGGGTCGTATCATTCAAAGTCGATCTGAAGACTCTGTAATTCGTGAAATCGAAACCATTCGTGATACAGATAAAAGTTTTAAGGGCAGTATTTCTGATTTGGGTGGCCCAACCGCTAATATGTATCGTCTGCAATGCAAAGATCCTAAAATAGAATCGGCTTGTCGTCGCTTAACGTGTGTTTATCCTGATATTTGTCCAAATCTGGGTACTGACCATAAGCCATTAACCAAACTGTACCGACGTGCACGTAACTTAAAAGGCATTAAGAACATTTTCATTGCCTCAGGTTTGCGTTATGATCTTGCTATTCGAGATCCTGAATATGTCAAAGAGTTGGTCACTCACCATGTGGGTGGGCGCTTGAAAATTGCGCCTGAACATACTGAAGATAATACATTGTCAAAAATGATGAAACCAGGCATTGGCTCTTATCATCGCTTTAAAGAATTGTTTGATCGTTATTCTAAGCAAGCAGGAAAAGATCAGTATTTGATTCCGTATTTTATTTCTTCTCACCCAGGAACCAGCGATGAGGACATGCTCAATCTTGCATTATGGCTAAAGAAAAATAACTTTAAGCCTGATCAGGTGCAAGCCTTTATCCCAACACCCTTGGCAATTGCTTCAGCGATGTATCACACCGAGTTAAATCCACTAAAGAAGATTACTCGTAATTCGGAATCTGTTAAAACGCCTCGTAGCGGGCATCAGCGTAAATTACACAAGGCTTTTTTACGTTATCACGATCCTAAAAATTGGGACATATTGCGAAAGGCATTAAAGCAAATGGGGCGCAGTGATTTAATTGGTAATAGGGAAGAGTGTTTGGTGCCTTATTTCAGAGTGAGTAACACCTCAAAGCCTCAGTACGCACGCAAACAAAATAATGATTTTCATCATCGTATCCCTGTCAAAAAGAAAAGAAAGCGCTAAAGTAAAATAATCCAATAAGCTTTTTTATAGTTTTATAAAAATTGATAAATTTCATGAATCACACTTTTGATATGTATTTTTCACTAAAGAAGCGTTAAAAAATCGTCTTTATTAAGAATCTGATTACTCTTTGGCTGGTCGAAACAATGCATTGATCATCGCAACAGCATCACAGCCGGCATCAAAAACTTTTTGTTGATTATTAAAGTCAATACCGCCAATACCAACAATAGGAATGCTGATTTGTTGTTTAGCCTTTGAGATAATATCAAGTTCGCAAATAGGCGCGTCTGGCTTAGTAGTAGAGTTAAATAAAGCACCAAAAGCGACGTAATTTGCCCCTTGTGATTCAGCTTGTGCCGCCTTTGAAATGCTATTGTAGCAAGAAGCACCAATAATTGATTTTTCGCCTAATTGTTTTCTAACATCTTCAATGCGTGAATCGTCTTGCCCAAGATGCACGCCATCAGCGTTGGATTTTAGCGCTAGGTTGATGTCATCGTTGATGATAAATAAAGTATGATGCTTAGTGCATAGTTGGCGCAATGCAAGTGCTTCATTGAGTTTCATTTGATCATTACTGATCTTATCCGTCTGGACTGCTGGACGGCGCTTGTGTCGATATTGCAATACGCTGATTTTATGCTGAATGATGAGCGCCTCAATATGAGCGATATTAATCGGTTCATTTGGGGTGATGGCGTAGATACCTTTTATTTTTTGCATTAAGTTTGACATAATGAATTTTCAATTAAGACACAATTTATTAATCGCGACTTTTATTATAGTGATAATTGCCACTATGTGGCTTTTGATGAAGGGTTTGTCTTATTCATTTGATATCTTGCAGCAAAAAGAAATGCCAGTAGCCACTCAAAGCGAAGTGCTTGATAAAGAAGTGACATATGTGGAAAAAATTGAAAGTTTTTCCTTGCAAGAATTTAACGCACAGCAAGAGCTTACTCATTTTGTAAAAGCTAAATATTTTTATAATTTTAAAAACTTACCCACATTATTGATTGATCCAAAGGTAACTACATTCGATAAACAAGGTGGTGAAGACTTTACGCTAAGTTCAAAGCGTGCTCATTATTTAGACAGTGGAGAGTTGAAGTTTATGGGTAAGGTAGATGTCTCATCTAGTGATGGCATGACACATAAAATTAACACCCAAGAGTTATTGATTGATACTAACACTGATGATTTAACCAGTAACAAAGAAGTTACTTATTTGGGCGAGAGTGCAAAGATTATTGCCCAGGGTATGCACATGAAAACCAAGCTAAATAAGATGAAGCTAGTTGGCGATACAACTATCTATCAAAACAGCGGGCAAAAAGTATTAACTGAGGATTTGTTTGTTGATCAATCTAATAATCAAAAGCATTATTATTCTGACCATAAAACCACGTATCTTTCTACCCAAAATAAGATTTATGCCCAAGGCATTGATATGAATATGAAAACCGACATTACCCAATTATTAGGTGCGGTTAAGATTTTGCAAGATTCTGGCTCTATCATTAATTCAAAAGATTTAATACTAGACCAAACAAAGGGTGCAGAGGTTTATCGTACTGAGCAGAAGATTCACTACCAATCTAATGTGGCTGATATTCGTGCAAAAAGCATGCACTATGATGCCGCTCGACAAAAGATTAAATTTAGTGGTGGTGTAGTGGGGCGCTATGAGTAAAGTATTGTTATTAATTGTATGTCTAGTGCCTGAATTTTCTATGGCTTTGTCAACTGATAGAACGCAGCCGATCGAGGTTAAAGCTTACACAGTGGTTATTGATGAGAAAAAAGGCCACAGCACCTATACGGGAGATGCTAGCGTGGTTCAGGGCTCATTGTCACTGAGCGGTGAAAAAATTCAAATCTTCAATAACAAAACAGAAGTGACCAAGGTTATTGCAAAGGGTACTAAAAAAAACAGAGCGCATTATCAACAAAACCAATCCAATCAGGCTCGTTTTATCGAGGCAACTGCGGAAAAAATTGTCTATTTGATTAAAAAAGAAATGATGAACTTAAGTGGAAATGCGCACTTGGTTCAGGGCTTTGATTCTTTTAGTGGAGGTACACTAGATTACGACATTAAAAATGATAAGGTGATTGCAGAACAATCAAAAGACGGCACACAAAGGGTGCGATTCAAAATTAAACTTTAGAGACTTTTAAAGTTTAATGATCTTTATATGTCATTAGAGATATATAAAACTACCTCTATATCAGAGCCTTATAAAAAAACACAATAGGTATAATTTTTAGCTTTAAAACCTAAATAGGATTGTACTATGTCAAAATTAGTCCCACCACATGGTAGCGACACGCTAAATGCACTAGCATTATCAGGCGATGCGTTAACAGCAGAATTAGCAAAAGCGGATTCTTTATCAAAAATTACGTGTTCTTCTAGAGAAGAAGGCGATATTGTTATGCTTGGTATTGGTGGCTTTAACCCATTAGACGGATTTATGGGTAAGGCTGATTGGCAAGGTGTTTGTGACAAGATGACAATGGCTAACGGCTTATTTTGGCCAATCCCAGTAACACTTTCTACAGATGATGAAGCTGTTAAAGCAGGCGATGAAGTTGCGATTGTTAGTGGTAAATCAGGTAATATTCTTGCAACAATGACAGTAACTGAAAAATACACGATTGATAAAGATCATGAGTGTGAAACAGTTTACAAGACAACTGAAGATGCACATCCGGGTGTTGTTATGGTTCAAGCTCAAGGTAAATATAACCTTGCTGGCCCTATCAAAGTATTATCAGACGGAGGCTTCCCTGAGAAGTTTGGCGATTTATACATGACACCAGCTGAAACTCGTGCTTACTTTGACGATAAAGGTTGGAAGACAGTTGCTGCATTCCAAACACGTAACCCAATGCACCGTTCACACGAATATTTAGCTAAAATTGCAGTAGAGATTTGTGATGGCGTAATGATTCATTCAGTATTAGGTGGTCTTAAGGCTGGCGATATTCCTGCTGATGTTCGTTCAGAGGCAATTTCAACATTAATCGAAAACTACTTTGTAGATAACACAATCCTACAATCTGGCTACCCATTAGACATGCGTTATGCCGGTCCTCGTGAAGCATTATTACATGCCCTATTCAGACAAAACTACGGCTGTTCACACCTAATTGTTGGTCGTGATCATGCGGGTGTTGATGACTATTATGGCCCATTTGATGCACATAACATCTTTGATGAAATTCCAGAAGATGCATTAGTAACTAAGCCACTTAAAATTGACTGGACATTCTGGTGTCATGAGTGTGGCGGCATGTCTTCAGTGAAGACTTGTCCACATGAGCCTAAAGATCGTGTGCTTTTATCGGGTACTAAAGTACGTAAGATGCTTTCTGATGGTGAAAACCTTCCGGAAGAGTTCTCACGTCCTGAAGTTGCTAAAGTATTGCAAGATTACTATGCAACTATTAAAGCCGAAGATAAGGTTGAGATCAAGCTAAGTGGGCATTCGGCCAAGTAAAAACAAACATCAGTCAGAGGGCTCTTGTGAAATAAGAGTCTTTTGATTGAAACAAAACTTTTAAATAAGTATAATAGTTGGATTTTGATCCAGGACAATTTGTCTTGGATGAAATGAAGACCAGAGAAAGAAGCGCTAAGTGAAAGCTTAGTATTAATGAAGTAATTGATTTAACCTAAGGAGGGTGACCTATGATCGATTTCAGTACCACACCGATTGCCACACTAGTGGAAACTATCGGATATGAAAGTATGCAAACTTATGTAATCGTAATGATTGCATTAGTAGTGCTTATGACAATTGCAGATCTAATTCATAAAGGAAGTACAACGTATTTCTTTGATGCAGCGGCGAAAGCAGAAAAACAACTAGCGGCAGGCGATGCAGTTTGTACAGTTGGAAAAGAAGAAGGTAGATTATCACAGCTTAGCGCTGGCGATAAAGCTGGCATTCTTGTAAGCACTATCGTAACTGATGTTGCAACAGCTGGCGAATTTGCCAACCCTGTTCGTCGTTTGGTTCACATCTTAACGATGTACGGTTTCATTCTATTCAATGCAGCGACTGCAATGATTATCTTTGGTGAAAATGCAGCTGACGCTACATTGGCTCAAGTATGGAACACAGGTGCAGTTTTGTTGTTTATCGGTACTTTCTGGTATTGGTTCTCATTTAAGGTTGACACTGAATCTGAAGGCATTTCATGGACAAGCATTACACTTAGAAAAGACATGTTCTCATTATCATTAATGGCAACATCAGTAACAGCATTAGGCTGGTCTTACACTGGTGGCGGCGAAGGTATCTGGTTTGCATTAGTAATCCTTTCAACTGCATCATTATTTGGCGGCGTTTACTGGTCTAAGTTTTCTCACATGTTCTTCAAGCCTGCTGCTGCTTACAACAAGCGCATCATTCAAGCTAATGGTACAAACGAGAACTTACCACACGAAACTAGATTTGGTGGAAAGACTGCTGCAGACGATGAATTCCAGAAAAACAGACACTCTATGGAGCTTCTTAAAGATGCACCAATGGACATGGGTCTTGGTATTAAGCGCGAAGCGCCTAAGCACTACTAAATTAATTAATTAAATAAGAGAGAAAATAATATGCCAACTTTTGTATATATGACTCGTTGTGATGGTTGTGGACATTGTGTAGATATCTGCCCATCTGACATTATGCACATTGACGAAAAATATCGTCGTGCTTATAACATTGAACCTAATATGTGTTGGGAGTGTTACTCATGTGTAAAAGCATGTCCACACCAAGCAATTGACGTACGTGGTTACGCAGACTTTGCACCATTAGGACATAGTGTACGTACTATTCGTGATGAAGAAAAAGGTACGATCGCATGGAGAGTTAAATTCCGTGACGGCCGTGTTAAGAACTTCTTATCACCAATCACTACGCAGCCATGGGGTACTAAAATCCAAGACTTTAGAGAATTGGATGAGCCTACAGCTGAAATGCGTAACTCTGAGTTATTAGCATTTGAACCTAAGTATATCCGTATGGATGACGGTGGTTTACACACGTTAAAAACTAATAAATTAACATTAAAAGCTGGAGGCGAATACCATGAGTCATTGTAAAACTATTGTAGAAGACAACATTGATATCCTTGTTGTTGGTGCTGGCTTAGGTGGTACTGGTGCTGCTTATGAAGCTAGATACTGGGGTCGTAATAAGAAAATTGTAATCGCTGAGAAAGCAAACATCAACCGTTCAGGTGCTGTTGCTCAAGGTCTTTACGCTATTAACTGTTACATGGGTACTCGTTTCGGCGAAAACAATCCTGAAGATCACGTACGTTATGCACGTATTGACTTAATGGGTATGGTTCGTGAAGATTTACTTTTTGATATGGCTCGTCACGTTGACTCTGCGGTTCATAAATTCGAAGAGTGGGGCTTACCATTAATGAAAGACCCTAAGAGAGAAAATGCTGAAGGTCTTGCTAAAGGCGCATACATGCGTGAAGGTAAGTGGCAGATCATGATTCATGGTGAATCATACAAGCCTATTGTTGCTGAAGCTGCTACTAAGCAAGCTGATAAAGTGTACAACCGTATTATGGTTACTCACTTATTAATGGACGATGCTAAAGATAACCGTGTTGCTGGTTGTGTTGGTTTTAACGTACGTACTGGTAACTACCACGTATTTAAATCTAAGGCTACTATTGTTGGTGCTGGTGGTGCTTCTAACATCTTTAAACCTCGTTCAGTAGGTGAAGGTGCTGGTCGTGTTTGGTACGCTCCATGGTCTTCTGGTTCTGCATATGGCTTATTAATTGAAGCTGGTGCGAAGATGACACAAATGGAAAACCGTATCGTTCTTGCACGATTCAAAGATGGTTATGGTCCAGTTGGCGCATACTTCCTACATTTACATACTTACACTCAGAATGGTTATGGTGAAGAGTATGAGTCTAATTGGTTCCCTGCATTAGAAGAAATGGTTGGTAAGCGTTACTTGAACACTGAAGCATCTCATGTTTCTGCACGTCCAATTCCGACTTGTCTACGTACTTCTGCAATCATTTCTGAAATGAATGCTGGTCGTGGTCCAATTCACATGGTAACAATGGAAGCATTCCAAGACCCTCATTTAGAAGAAGTTGGTTGGGAAAACTTCCTTGGTATGACTGTTGGTCAAGCGGTATTATGGGCTGCAACAGACATTGATCCTAAGTACATTAACCCTGAGTTGACTACTTCTGAGCCGTACGTTATGGGTTCACATGCGACTGCATGTGGCGCATGGTGTTCAGGTCCTGCGGATTTATCTCCACCAGAGTACTTCTGGGGTTATAACCGTATGACTTCTGTTGAAGGTTTATTTGGTGCAGGTGATGCTGTTGGTGGAACGCCACACGCATTCTCATCAGGTTCATTTACTGAAGGCCGTTTGGCTGCTAAAGCTGCTTGTCAATATATTGACGACGGTAAAGGTGAAGGTATTGTTGTTTCTGATAAGCAAATTGCTGATCGTAAAGCACAAATCTTCGCGCCACTTGAGACTTACAGAATCGGCCGTAACGAAATCGTTGCTGGTACAGTTTCTCCGAGCTATATTCTTCCGATGCCTGGTCTACAGCGTCTTCAGAAGATTATGGACGAGTACTGTGGCGGTGTAACAGTTTCTTACATGACTAACGATAAGCTTCTAAACATGGGTATGCAGAAAATGGCTATCATGGAAGAAGACTTAGAGAAGTTAGGTGCTGAAGATATTCACCAGTTAATGCGTGCATGGGAGCTTAGACATCGTCATCGTACTTCTGAGTGTGTATTCCAGCATACGTTCTTCCGTAAGGAAACTCGCTGGCCTGGTTACTACTACCGTGGTGATGCGATGAAACTTGATGATGATAACTGGCATGTATTGACAGTATCACATCGTGATCGCACGACAGGTGAGTACACTATGTCTAAAGCTCCTTGTTACCATTTGGTAAACGATGAGTAAAGATAAATAGAAATTAATTTTCTATTTTGATAAAAAGACCAATCTATTGCAGATTGGTCTTTTTTATCTATTGTAGGTTTTAACAAAAGACTTACAATAGATAAAAAAATAATTTATTGGAACAGTTAGTATGAATATTATTGATAAGACAGACGAAGAAATTTTGGCAATCGCACACCCTATGTGGGATGATTTAATAAAATTTTCGAACAATGCGAACTACGGTGCTTTTACGCGTAACTTCTCAGAAGATTTTTTACGTGGTGCAAATGAAGTTGAAATGGGCAAGCAGTTCGCTCGTAGCGAACTAACCAAAGGCTTAGAGAAGGGTGCTGACTACCTAGGTATGATTCGTCGTGGTGAGCATGTAACTGTTTTATATAAGCAAACCAACAATGGAAAACTCAACACTGAAAAGCAAGGTGAATATCTTGGTCGTTTGGTTTTGGGCTATGAGAGTGATGTTGTTAAAATCTTTGGCGCAACAATCTTTTAAATAATTATGGCTGATTTTATTCAAGAGTCTAAGTATGTTGAGTTGATCTACAAAGTTGTGGATCAAAAGTCAGGTAGTGTTTTCTCTAGTATTGAGTACCCTGTTGGATATGTACACGGTGCTAATGACGTTCTAGGTAAGATGGTTCTTGCTGAGCTTGAAGGGCGTGAAAAAGGCGATATCATTGAAATTAAAATTGATGTTGAAAAGCTATACGGCCCAAGAGATGAGTCTTTAGTATTTATTGATAAAATCGAAAATGTTCCGCAAGAATATCGTAAAGTTGGTACTAAAGTTACCATGGAAAATAATGATGGACAGCCTAAGGAGTTTCTTGTAACTAAGGTTGATGACGAAACTGTTACCATTGATGGTAACAATCCATTGTGTGGTCGTGAAGTTAATTTTGTTTTAGAAGTGCTATTGGTTCGTGATGCTACTATTGAAGAGATGGAAGCTGGCGGAACGACAGATTCTGAGCCAAGTTTAGAAGAGATACTAAGTCAAGGTTAATATTATGAATATTGAATTTACAGAATCAGAAATCACAACCATCCAGAAAAATCTTGATAATCGATGGAGAAAAGAAAAAAAACAAGTGCAGCTTGCTGATATTGAAATTACTAAAGAAGGTGAAGAAAATCCTACTTTATTTCCAGCAGCAGTTTGGGAAGATCCTAACTCTACGTTTATTATTATCAAACTAGGTGATTTCCAATATAAGAGTTTTTTCTACTATTTAACTGATAAACGCTTTGATACAGGCCAAGATGAGTACAACGACCTTCATGAGTGCACTGACAAGCTGTTAAAGGCTCAGGCAGACTTTGTTTTAACAAAGAATACCAAGGGCTTGAATGTTCAAATACACAAGGGTACAGGCATTTAAGTAGCCTTTAGATTCTTTAAAAAAGGATGCTTTTGCATCCTTTTTTAATGCCCCTCATAAATTTACAGATTTTTTGAATTAAACATTGATATAATTTATTATGTTTTTTGAGGAGAGAGCTATGTTATTACCTGTTTTAGGTGAATTGAGCGAAGAAATTGTTGCGTTATTTTTTATTATTTTCAGTGTTTCTATTATTTTTGGTGCGGTAGCCCGTAAAACTGACTTTTGTCCTTTAGGTGGCATTGCAGATGTCGTTCATAGTGGTAATACAGGTCGTTTATCGATGTACTTCTTTGCAATTGCTACTGCCATTCTTGGTGTTACTATTTTTGAAGCGTTAGAGATTTTTAGTGCCGATGGTACACGACCTCCCTATAGAATGAGTCAGTTTCGCTGGCCAGCTTATCTAGTTGGTGGTGCATTCTTTGGTGTTGGTATGACCTTATGCCGTGGCTGCGGTATGAAGAGTATTCTTAACCTAGGTGGCGGTAATCTTAAGACTATTGTTGCTATTTTGGGCATGGGTGGTGCAGCGGTATTAATGCTATATGTTGAGGGGTTCTTTAATGATTACTTCTTGTCTTGGGTTTTACCAGCCTCTCCTAATTTAGATAATTACGGCTTTGAAATGCAAGATCTGGGTACGATTTTAGGCAGTATTACGGGTGTTGAAACCTCGACAATGCGTATCGTTATTGGACTAGTATTGTCAATATCGATTATGAGTCTGGTATTTAGAAGTAAAGACTTTGTTGCTAGGCGTGATAACTGGATTGGTGGCTTTATGATTGGTGCGCTAATTGTGAGTGCCTTTTATATTTCTGGTGGTCCAATTGGTGAGCTGGCTAATGAAGCTTCTGAATTTAGTGACAATCCTCAGTATGGCATGGGTACGCAATCGTATACTTTTATTCGCCCAATGGGTGATTTGCTTTATATTGCTTCGAATCCTGAATGGTATATTTTAACCTTTGGCTTAGTTGCATTCTTGGGTGTGGGCACAGGCTCAGTGTTGATCTCTGTTGTCACCAGACGGTTCAAAATAGTTTGGTTTAATTCTATCGGTGAAGCATTGCGTTATGCTGTCGGTGGTGTGATGGTTGGTATTGGCGGTATTTTGGGCATGGGTTGTACCTTGGGTCAAGGTATTGCGGGTACATCAACTTTGTCATTAGGGTCATTTGTGGATCTATTTGCGCTTATGTTAGGTGCGTATATAGGTATTCGCATGCAAAAGAAATTTATGAATGATCATGAGGTTCCTAGGTCTGATTAGGTATTTTCATTAGACGTAAAAAAGGCGTGCAGTAGCACGCCTTTTTAATTACCCTTTAATTAAGCTACCCTAATAAAGGGGCACCTAATAAAGGAATAATCATGATTGCAACAATGTTGATAATCTTGATTAGTGGGTTGATTGCAGGACCTGCCGTATCTTTATACGGGTCACCGACAGTGTCACCAGTCACAGCAGCTTTGTGTGTGTCTGATCCTTTTCCATGTCCTTCACCGAGTTGACCGTCTTCGATGTACTTCTTAGCGTTATCCCATGCACCACCACCGGTAGTCATTGAGATGGCAACAAAGATACCGGTTGCAATAGAACCGATTAATAAACCACCTAATGCTTCAGCACCTAGTAGTAAACCAACAGCTACTGGGAATAGAATCGGAAGCATTGATGGTACGATCATTTCTTTAATTGCAGATTTAGTTAGCATGTCAACGGCTTTAGAATAGTCAGGCTTTTGGGTGTAATCCATAATGCCAGGCATCTCTCTAAATTGACGACGCACTTCTTCAACAATACCACCTGCTGCACGACCGACGGCTTCCATTGCCATTGCGCCAAATAAGTAAGGCACTAAGCCACCTAAGAACAAGCCAATAATTACCATGTGGTTTGACAGGTCAAAGCTGATTGGATCAAATCCAACTCTAGTATTTAGCTCATTTGTAAAGTCAGCAAACAATACTAACGCTGCAAGTCCTGCAGAACCAATTGCATAACCCTTGGTTACCGCTTTAGTTGTGTTACCTACCGCATCTAATGGATCGGTAATATTACGAATTTCTTCAGGAAGGTTGGCCATTTCAGCAATACCACCTGCATTATCAGTAATAGGACCATAAGCATCCAAAGCAACAATAACGCCAGTCATCGATAACATTGCCGTTGCTGCGATAGCGATACCGTATAAGCCACCTAAAGCATGTGCACCCCAAATACTAGCACAAACGGCTAACACTGGTAATGCTGTAGATTTCATACTTAAACCGATACCCGCAATAACGTTAGTACCATCACCTGTTTTAGAAGCTTCTGCAATATGTTGTACTGGCTTGTGTTCAGTTGCTGTGTAGTATTCAGTAACCACAACCATCCACGCAGTCAATGCTAAACCAATAAGTGAAGCATAGAATAAATTCATGCCCATACCCATGTCTATTGTCACAAAGTAGAATGCAATTGCCGCTAAAACAGCAGAGACAATTAACCCTTTGTAAAGCGCACCCATGATAGAGCCACCATCTGATACTTTAACAAAGAATGTGCCAATAATTGAGGCAATAATAGAGACAGCGCCTAAAGCTAAGGGATAAAGAATCGCATCGTTACCCAGGCCTAGTACGCCAGCTAACATCATTGTTGCAACGATCGTTACTGCGTAAGTCTCGAATAAGTCAGCTGCCATACCCGCACAGTCACCAACGTTGTCACCAACGTTGTCAGCAATTACTGCAGGATTGCGCGGATCATCTTCTGGAATGCCTGCTTCAACTTTACCAACAATATCGGCGCCAACATCAGCACCCTTAGTAAAGATGCCACCGCCTAAACGTGCAAAGATTGAAATCAACGAACCACCAAAAGCTAAGCCAATCAATGCATGTAGCGCATCTTTTTGTGGAACTTCAAAAGCAGTCAAGCCCATGTAGAATCCAGAAACACCCAACAATGCCAGGCCAACTACCAGCATGCCAGTAATAGCACCACCTTTAAAGGCCACTTGGAAAGCAGCATTCATGCCATTTTTTGCTGCCTCTGCTGTTCGACAATTAGATTTAACCGATACGTTCATACCGATATAACCTGTCAAACCTGACAATACGGCACCAATTAAAAACCCTAGAGCAACCGTGTAGCTGAGTGCTATCGAGATAATAACCAGTAAGATTGCGCCTACAATGCCAATAGCAGAGTATTGACGATTTAGATAAGCACTTGCACCTTCTGCAATCGCATCTGAAATTTCTTTCATTTTGTCACTACCTGGCGATTGTTTGTAAATCCAGGTCATTGTATATAAGCCGTATAAAACAGCAATTATTGAAGCCCCGATGGCCATAATTAGTATATCCATTATTACTTTTCTCCTCTTAGTTATATTTTATTTTTTCTCCCGCCGAATATTCTATCATAAGCAACTGATTTTAAATTAAAAAAAATGGCTCGATAAACGAGCCATTTTTATAGTTAGTATTTCTTTATTTATTGGCGTTAATCTTTTTTCCAATAATTGGTTTCAATACCTTCTCCAAGATCAGCCTCAACTAATCTTGATCTAAGTTTGAGTAGTTTTTCTAATAGTGCAGGCTCTGCTTTTTCATAGCCATCTACATCAGGCACTCGTTTAACAACAACACCCAATAATTCTGTAATCGCATTACCAATTGAATTTTGTGAAATGGTCACAATTAACTTACCTTGGTCGTTGCGATAAATCAACTGCTTAAAAGCTGGTTGCCAGCGGATTGACGATGCAAATTTAGGATCATCAATACAATGGTCTCGAACTTTTTTTGCTGCTGATAAAAAACAAGTGTTAAATAATAGCGTGTTTTCAATTAAATCAGGAAAATACGCTTCTTTAGGTACTGATGAATTTCTACATGACACTTGAGAAAAGAAAGTCCTGTAAAAATCAAGAAACCCTTTCAAAACTAAATCATACTCATCCCAAAATTTAACATTTTTTAAGCTTTCGATACCACCTGTCACTTCCCAACTTGGTAGTCCTTGTGGATAGCCAGTTAATGACAGACTTGAAGCTTCACCAGCAATAG
>CAJVCJ010000007.1 GCA_910595855.1 Candidatus Thioglobus vulcanius
TAGCTCAGTTGGTAGAGCAATGGACTGTTAATCCATTTGTCGCTGGTTCGAGCCCAGCTCGAGGAGCCAAATTTAAAAAAAATCCCGCTTAATTGCGGGATTTTTTTTGGCTAAAATTTAATGAATGAGGTAATTATTTTATTCGAGCTTGTTATTGTTACAAGCTGCAATAATTCATCGAGCTTGAATAAATGTGCTTAATTAATAAAAGTCGGAAACTAATGAAATATTACCCCATTAGAGCGTTGTAATTATCAAGAAGGGCGTTAAGATATTAACGCCTCAAGGCTTAATTAATTTTCTTTGAGCTGGCGAGATATTTCAACCTCATCTGGTCGACGAAAGTCAGGACTTAGTTCTGGATTGTAATGCTTGAAGATGCGAGAGTATACACCCTCAAATTTTAAATCTTCTAGTGCTTCATTAAATTCATTTTTCAGCTTTCTATCTCTAAATGCAACATACAGTCTAATTTTAGTTGGAAATATCTCTGCTAAATCAACTTCAACACTGGTGTCACGTGTACCCGCTAACAGGGTACGATAATGGTTAAAGCTTTCTTCAGTGGTGATCATAACCACTTCTGAACCTGCTTCCCAGAAATCAGCATGCTGATTTAGATTGCTATCATATTCTTTATATCTATTAGTATGAGTTCCCTTTTTTGGGTGATAGAGTTTTGCAAATCCGTCTCTAATTGTGGCATATGAGCCAGTGCGTGCACTTACTCTATAAGAGGATAAGTTGCTCACTGAATTGATCTTAGATCCAAGGCTGGATCTACTAACGGCAATATAGGTATTTTCCAAGATTGGTTTTGAGTAGTATAGTTTATCCCTAGATGATCTGCCAACCCCCGATACAGCATCAATATTTCGAAATTTTTTAATACTTTTCTTTAATTCTCTTGGCGGTATTGATTTCGGTTTAATATTTTTGTGCATTAAAAGTATGGCTTGTCTGACGATACTATATTCAATGCCGTAGTGTTTTTCGTGACCTTCTGCTCGAATCATTTGCTTGTTAAACAAAGTAAAAGGTGCCTTACCTGAGCCGAATCCAATAGTGAGAGTTTCACCGTCTTTGTTATCTGCGATTGCTGATAATGGTAACTGAAGCGCTAAAAGTATTGCAATTTTTTTAATCATACTTGTTAAGTAAATAATTTTAATATAATTGTACTATAAGAAACTTCATAAAAACACCTATTATGGTATACCTTATATTTAAGGATCCTAACGACCCTTAAATAGAGTTACCAAGCTGAAAGTAATTCTCTTGAATCTGCACCCATAGGTAATCTGAAGTCATAAGAAGATAAAATTCGATTCGTCTTAGGATCTACAATTTTTGCCGTTAGGTATATATTATTAGCAGCTACCGCGTAAGTGCCAACAACGATACCTTGTGCATTGTGATTTGCAGTGATTTCTTTAATTTTTCTAGAAAGTAAAAACTCACCCGCTTTTTCTTTAATAAAGATATTTTTTCTTAATTTAAGCTCAACAACATAGTAACCTTTTTGGATAAGTCGTGAGGCAAATTGCTCGGCAATGATACGACCAAAGGCTGATGATTGCTCCATTTGATTAATATCAACAAAACTAGCAACAATGATTGGGCTTTTGGCGCTAAGCTCTACGCCAGTGAATGCCGAATTTTGCTTAGCAATACTGGTTAATCGATCAACAGCCTCATGGCTTGTATTAAGTAGGTTTGGCTCAGATGTGTCAGATTTAATGACAGAGTCTTGACAACCGGCAAGGGTTGTTATTAAAGCGATTGAGAATATAAGTTTTAAAAATTTCATTTTGATACCACGTTAAGAATTTTGCCATAGTTTTTGTAATAATCTATATTTGACATAGGTGTATTGTAACTATTTGATGTTGTATGCATAAGCTTGTCATTTTTATAAACGGTTGTTGTCACTAGTATTTCCATCAGTGTGCTTGACTCTACAATTTGTGTATTGATGCTTAATACGGCAGGTTTTTCTGGCTCACTCAGCATTTTAAATTCTTCTGGATTAAGCTTAGCAGATAACATTTTTCTGACACTTAAATTAATAGGCTTTTGGCTTTTAGCATCCTTTGAATTATAAATTTTCACTCTATTTTTATGTAGATTGGTGATTAGCAAATTACGAAAAGCTGTATTAAATGGCGTCTTAGCGTTGGGCGTTATAGGCTCAACATAAATGGCTTTACTGCTGACTGCATCAGCAATTTCACCACTGATTTTTTCAGCTAAAACACTCCAATATTCAGTAGACTTAATATTGGACGCTGGAGCAGGGCTTGGTGTAGAGCTTACACTAAGCTCTGGCAGGGGCGTGCTTTTTGAAAAAGACAGACTCTCTGGAAGAGATAAGCTTTCTGGAAGAGAAATGCAGCCTGATAATAGTGTGGTCGAGCCAACAATTAAAATTGCATTTTTTGCTTTTAAAAAGTTTTTAATCATGATTATTTATAATTTCCTATACTAATTATTTCTGTTTTAATTTGTTACTCAATTCTTTTAAATAGATTCTTCGCTTGTTTAAGCGGCTTTCTAGGGTGTTAACCAATGTTAGTGTATCCATCAATAGTTTCTCTCTTGCAAAAGAATTCATTTCCTTATCTTCGCTGTCAGATATTTTCATGAAATTTTCCACCAAATTAGTCGCGTTTTTAATGACGGTATCATCATGCTTTTTTAAATCCTTAATCCATTTAGATCGCTGCTTAATGGCTAATTTTTTCTCCTTAATAACTTGGTTAAGCTGCGCTGTTTCATCAGTTAGAGATTGAATACTCTCATCTTGAGTTTCAACCTGCTCCTGCAACTCACCAATAGAGGCCCCATCCTTTTGTGACGCATCTTCTAGTTCGGAAATTTGCTGTTGTGCACCGCGCAGTTCTGATTCAACATTAGACAGTGATGCTACTTTTTTATTAGAAATACTAAGATCGTCCTGAGTCTCTTTTAGTTCATTACTAGCATCAGCCAGGTTATCTTCTGTTTTTATTAAATTTTCGTTAACTTTTACGATCTCAATGGCATTTGATTCACTCTTTTCAAAAATGGGTATTAAGAAGTAAGAGCCAGCAAGAGAGGCAATGACACCCATAATTGAGCCAATAATTAGCCCCTGTTTAGAGGTCAATGAGGAAAGTTTGATTTTCTTACTTGGCTTTGACATTTTGAGTGTTTTAAAAAAATAATAGGCTAATTATATTATGTATTCCCCCTTGAACCCATTTAATTGTTTAAAATTAAGTCTCTTTTGTTATATTTTTGTAATTACATGATTGAATTTAGTTGCTCACTTTGTAATGGGCGTATGCAAGCTGAAGATAGTGCTGTAGGCTATTATACGGTTTGTGCACATTGTGGCCATGAAGTCGTGGTTCAGAATCCTATCGTCTTGGGTTCAACTGCACCTGGCATGACTACTGAACAAAAACTCAACGTAGAGATGAATCCAGCTCCAAATGGCACTAAGGATTTGTTGATTCTTGTTTTTGTCTCTGTGTCTGTTTTTTTTGGTTTTTACGTTCCATTTCTTGAATATACCGACCAAACTTCAGAAATTTATCGTCTTTTAGCAGTAGGCTGGGTGCCATATGCAGTTATCGCTTTTGGCGTTATTGCATTTACAATGCTGGGCCAAAGATTGGTACTAGTTATGTCTAGTGAGAGAGCATTGAAAGAGACTTATTTAACTCATACAACCCCTCTAGATACTGATCAAGATATTGATGAAGCCATGCTCATGATTAGGGAAAAGGCTCGACAAATTAATGATAAGAACGTTGCTCAACGCGTTGTTGGTGCCTTGGCAAGATTTAAGCACACACGCTCAGTGCGCGAAGCAGAAGATCAATTAACCGTTTATTCGGAGTTGGCGTTCAACCAAATGGATGCCGGTTATACCATTCTACGAGTTATTGTTTGGGCAACGCCGCTATTAGGTTTCGTTGGTACAGTACAGGGTGTAAGTAAATCGGTTGGTGGACTAGCGAAGGTATTGGGTGGTGATGTTGCAGACGTTTCAGAAATCACAACAGCACTAGGTAAGGTAACCTCTGAGTTAGCATTCGCATTTGACACAACCTTGGTGGCACTAGTTGCAGTGATTATTATTATGATCGCAATGACAATTGTTGAAAGAGCTGACGGCTCGTCATTAGATCGCATTGAAGATTACATTAAAAATCAAGTTCTACAAAACTTACCGGTTAAAGTTGGCGCCTTAAAAGGTGGTCAGAATGCAGATCTGTAATTAACACCTATGGCTAAGCGCGGCAGAAATAAAACATCCCCTTCATTTTTCCCTTTTGTGAGTGTATTGATCGCCTTGATTGGCGTACTAATTTTCATCGTATTAACCTTGACAGTGACCGCTGTTAAGCCTAAGCTTGTTGTTGAATCACCCATTGAGTACGATCCAGAAGAAGACGAGTTTTTTAAGCGTCAAAATGTAATTATTGAGTTTGTAGATGGCGGCATGTTTTTAAGGGCTTCTGCTTATGAGCTTGAGGGTTTTGAAGATGTTAAATTTAACGCCCAAGAAGAGTGGGATCATATTGGTAAAATTTACGCTGATTATTCTTACGAAAGGCATACTGCTTGGCAAGGTACGCAGTTATTAGACTTTTTTCACGACATGGCTAAAAATAAGCATAAAACCCACTTTATGACTTTTTTATTGCGTGAATCAGGTATTACCGAATACTCATTAATGAGTGATTTAATTAATAGAAGAAATTCCATGGTATTTGATGATCGTAAGTTTCCAGGTATTAATGACAATTGGGAGGCGGTTTGGACATTGGTTTATCTACCGTCAGATATAACAATGCTTACTAGGTAGTAGGATTTTAAATGGCTAAAAAAGCAAAATATAAGGGTGACGATGGAATGGATGCATTCCTTGATGTGCTATTTAATGTTATTGGTATTTTAGTATTAATTGTCGCATTTGCTGCTTTACAAAGTTTAGAAACTAAGATTGTTAGAGAAGCCTATCTAGGTGTTAAAAGTTCTGATCCAAAAGAGATGATAAATATTGTATGCTCAAACCGTAAATGTGCTTTAATTACCAAAAAAAATCAAAAGTCAGGTAATGAAAACTTCAAAGTGATAATTAAAAATAGGTATAAATCTATTAAGCCAACAACAGAGGGAAAGGGCTGGATGTCGTATAAACAGATTGCGGAAAGCAGCAAGTTAAAAACAGTATTTAGAAAACACCCACCGGAAAAATACAATATAACACTATTAATCTACCCTGACGGCTTTAACTTGGCTTCCGTTTTAGAGTCTAAAGGCAGAAGGGCTGGTTATAGATTTAGGCATTTATTCTTCAATGATGAAGAGACAATCTCTGTAGGCATGTCTAAAACCTATGTTAACTAACGAAGTTTAATTGGATGACAGTCATAATTAGCTGAAAATTTATAGTAGGTCATAATAAGCTACTATATTATGGTAAACCATAATATTCAATATTCAATAATCAAGTATAATGAGCTCATAAAGAAATATTTTAAAAAAAGCTAATTTACAGCCCCAGGATTAAATAAAGTTATTAATATGCAAGAAAACAACATTAAAAATTCGATAGATTACATAGTTAAAAGTTCATCAGAAGACGAGCTATTGCTTCATGGTATTCGCATTAAAGGCAAGTCAATTGTTGTAGAACTTTCTGATTTAAATAAAGATTTGCAGCCAGATCAACTGCATGTCGGCATGTTAGATGAGGTGAATAATATGCGTTTGTTGAGTGATATTAACGACTCTGAACGTAAAGAATATGGCGCTAAAATTTGGAAGTCATTGGC
>CAJVCJ010000008.1 GCA_910595855.1 Candidatus Thioglobus vulcanius
GGAGGTATATGTTATTTACTCGATGGTCATATCATTGCTGGTGATACATTGTTTGTATATGGCGCGGGTCACTGCACAATGCCAGGTGGCAATGTTCGTGAATTTTACCACTCTATGCAAAAATTAAAAAAGGTTGATGATGACACAATGCTACATTGTGGCCATGATTATGGCTGCAAAATTAACACCACCATGGGTGAGCAAAAAGCAGGTAACGCTTATCTACTGCTAGACAATGAAGAGGATTTTGTCCGCTTTGTTGATGGCATGTCTCAAGGCTTGGTTGCCTACCCTACTGAAGCGCTAAGCTTAAAAGAAGTGCAAGCAATGCTATGATTGGGTTTTTTGGTGGCTCATTCGATCCGATACATCTTGGGCATTTAAATAATGCACAACAACTGACTCATCAGCTTGATCTATCCACATTGTTTTTAATGCCTTGTCGTGAACCTGTACATAAAAATTCACTTACATTTTCCACCGAGCAACGTCTTCAAATGCTCAAAATTGCCACTCAAAATATTTCTAATATAGAGATTGATACTCGAGAAATCAAGCGTACAAGTGACTCATACACTATTGATTCACTCAAGGAAATCAAAAGACAATATCCTGATCAAGCTATTGGTCTAATCGTTGGCATGGATAGTTTTAATAATTTATCCACTTGGAAGCAATTTGAGCAATTTAATCAGTATTGCCATTTAATCGTATTGTCAAGACCTGGCGAGCAACAACAACATACGATTCAAAATTTTACTTCAGTAGAAAACAAGACTGAATTAAACACCAAAATCTCAGGACTGATTTATTTTGCCGATACAGACCAGCACAATATCTCTTCTAGCAATATTAGAGGTATTCTATTTAATAATGCTACGGATGGTAAAATACGCGCTAAACAAAACTTAGTCGGCCTTTTGCCAGACAGTGTTATTAATTATTTAGAAAAATTATGAGCTTAAATTTAGAAGAGCAGTTAAAAGTTGTCACAGACACCATTGATGAATTAAAAGGCGAAGATATCGTCACTTTAAAAGTATTAGAGCAAACTGCAGATATTGAAGCGATCGTGATTGCTACTGGCCGTTCAGTTCAACATGTTCGTGGTATTGCCAACAACATCAAAATTGAAGCAAAGCGCCTAGGCATGAAGGTTTCTGGCATTGAAGGCACTGAAACTGGTCACTGGGTTTTGGTTGATTTGGCTGAAGTTGTTGTTCATATCATGACTGAAAAAACCAGAGAATTCTATAAATTAGAAAGACTTTGGACTGGTGCTGATAACGACGAATAGTCAATGAAAATCAACCTGATTGTCATTGGCAAAAAAATGCCTGACTGGATACAAACAGGCATTCATCATTATCAGAAGCAACTCCCTTCCCAGCTAAACTTCAACTTGGTTGCACTTGAAGCGCAAAAACGCAAAGGTAAAAATATCGAGCAAATCAAAGAGCTAGAAGGTGACCTCATCATTAAGGCCAGCAAAGGCTCAAGCTTAATTATTGCCTTTGACGAGCATGGAAAACAACACACCACCAAGGCTATCGCTCAGCAACTAGGCAATTGGCAACAAAGCGGTGAAAGTGTTTCCCTTATTATTGGTGGTGCTGATGGCCTAAGTGATGCAGTTAAAACTCATGCTAATCAGCTTTGGGGCTTGTCTAACCTAACCCTACCGCATTCGATGGCAAGATTATTAGCTGTCGAGCAAATATACCGAGCCCACTCATTATTAACCAATCACCCATATCATAGGGAATAAAATAACCTTATAAACATTCATTTGGAGAATTAAGATGAAATTAGAATTAATCAGTTTTAAATTATGCCCGTTTGCACAGCGCGCTATTATTTTACTAAACACTCAAAAAATTGACTTTGAAATAACTTACATTAATCCAATGGATCCGCCTGATTGGTTTAAAGCGATTTCACCTACGGGACAGGTGCCTTTATTAAAAGTGGATGATCAAATCGTATTTGAATCGTCAGTGATTACAGAATTTATTAATGACATTAGTAGCACCTCTATCCATCCAGAAGATGTTGTTACAAAAGCTAATAATCGCTCTTGGATTGCCTTTTCATCATCTATCTTTGATGATTTATTTGGCTTAGTTACCGGTGATGAAGATAAATTTAATACTTCAAAAGCATCTTTATTTGCTAAGTTAAAAAAACTAGAAAATGCTAAAGGTGACGGCACTTTCTTTAATGGTGAAAGTTTCAACATGATTGATGCAGCCCTAGCACCGATCTTTATGCGCCTTGCGTGGATGAATGAATTTACCGACAACGCATTATCAATTTCAGAATTTAAAATATTAAGCGCTTGGAGTGATGCAATTCTAGCTGTTAAAGAAGTTCAAACTTCAGTGATTGATGGCATTGACGATGTTTATTATTCAAACATCGAAGGTCGTGAAGGACATCTTTCTACGCTACTAGTAGACGAAGAATACTGAGAGAATTTAGAGGATTGCTAGAATGTTTTCTGGTGGTCTTCCGATAGCAACACCCTTGTCAGTTTTAACAATTGGTCGTTCGATTAAAATTGGATGATCAATCATTGCCTGAATTAAGTCATCTTCACTGAGCGACTCATTATCTAGATTGTTATCTTTATAAGGTGCCTCAAAAGTACGCATTAAAGCACGTGCGTCAAGTTTTAAATCCACTAGCAATGCTTTTAACTCTTCTGCAGATGGCGGTGTATCTAGATATTTAATTACTTCAAAATCAACATCTTTTTCCTCTAAAATTCCTAGTGTTAATCTAGATTTTGTACATCTCGGATTATGATAAATTATTGTATTCATTGGCTTAAAAATATGTTTAAAAAAATCACCATTATACTGTCACTATTTTTATCTATGACGATTGCTCAAGCAATTACCATTGATGAAATCATTGCATCTGCCAAGGCAGCTACCTCTAAAGAAGTTAGGGTGCCTGATTTTTCATTAACTGATCTCAATGGCAATGTCCATACAGATGAATCTACCCAGGGTAAATTCTTGGTGGTTAATTTTTGGGCTACTTGGTGTCCACCTTGTTTAAAAGAGATTCCTGCTTTTGTTGATTTTTATGAAAACAATAAAGACGAAGTACTAATCTTAGGGCTTGATTATGAACAAAGCAATACTAAAGCCGTGACTGAATTTACTGACACCTTTATGGTTAATTACCCAATCATTATGTTTGATGATAAAAATGGCCCACAATTTGAAAAATTTGGTGAGGTGCTTGGCATGCCAACCACTTATATCTACGACAGAAATGGCCGATTAATCGATTTTCATATGGGTGAAATGAACATTGACGACTTGCAAAAGGCTATTTCAAAGTAACCAAGTTTTAGATTTAAGTCCTGAATCCCTAACCAGTTTAGGTACCAAGTAGCCGCTTAATTGGGATTGTAATTGTTGGTGTAATTTCAACGCTTTTTCATCACTAACTTCGTAATTTTCAGCACCTGACACTTTATCTAGCATATGTAGATAATACGGCAAAATCCCTGCATCGAATAACGCCAAACTCAATGACTTTAGACTGTCTAAATCGTCATTAACACCATTTAATAATACCGATTGATTAAGTAATGTTGCATTTTCAATTTTTGCGACATTTTCACAAAACTCTGTTGAGAGCTCATTTGCATGGTTAATATGAGTCACTAAAACTACGTTTAACCTAGTTTTAGATATTATTTTGATCAAATACTCAGTTATTCGACTGGGTATCACCACCATAGAGCGTGAATGAATACGTAATGTAGTTATATGATTAAAATTTTCAATATTTTTAATTAACTTTTCTAGTTTTTGGTCACTCAAGCTTAACGGGTCACCGCCACTTAAAATAACTTCGTTAATTTCTGCATGATTACGGATATATTGTTCGATTGCAGGCCAATTGCTAATCGCATCATGCTGACTATAATCGAAATTTTGCCTAAAACAATATTGACAATGTATCGCACACACTTGAGAAGCGATCAGTAATACTCGATTAGGGTATTTGTGAATCAGTCCATCTACAGGAGAATTGCTTTCATCGTTTAAAGGGGATAAAGAATATTTACTATCACTGGCTGATACTTGAGGAGTGACTTGCCTAAGCAAAGGATCGTTAGGATTGTTAATATCTATTAATCCAGCGTACTGAAGCGGGATTTTAATTGGAAATTTGGCCTGTGTAAAAGCCTGAGTATTAAAAAAATCATTACTCTGTTGCACGCCTTTTAATGCGCTTTTTGCATGCTGTTGCCACTGTTTCATAGACATAAAAAAAGCCCCGTAAGGGGCTCTTTGATTCGATTTACTTAAGTCTTAACAAAAGTTAGCGAAGTTTGCATCTGAATGCTCAGCACCATCTTCATAGCCAGATTCATACTCATCAGTTTTTCTTTGCTCTTCGATTTCAGGGTTGTTTAAGAAACCTGCGACCCAACCTTGAATATAGTTGTCATTTACGCCCATTTCTTCCATTTTTTTAACGCCTTCGTAGTAAGTCATTGCTGATACTCCTTAATTAATGTTTATAATTTTGTTGCTTACATCAGAACATTGTTCAACTGACATAAGAGAAAGATAATATTATAACCATAAAATTTCATAAGGCAAGAAAAATCAATGAATTTATCAGAAATAACCAACGGATTAAACGATAAACAACATCAGTCAGTTGCATTGAGTGATGCTCAAAATGCGCTAATACTAGCGGGCGCAGGTAGTGGCAAGACACGTGTACTGACTCATAGAATAGCCTATTTGGTTACTCAGAAAAATATTCATACTGACTCAATACTGGCTGTTACCTTTACTAACAAGGCAGCTGCAGAAATGCGTGATCGTCTTGGGTCATTATTAAGAAGACCAATACAAAGTATGTGGGTTGGTACCTTTCACGGCCTTGCACATCGTCTATTACGTACGCATTATGAAAAAGCCGGCCTAACTTCAGGTTTTCAAATACTCGATGCACAAGATCAATTTCGAATTGTTAAACGCCTAATGAAAGAAAACAATATTGATGAATCTAAATTTCCAGTAAGAAAAGTTCAATGGTTCATTAATCAACAAAAAGATGAAGGAGTTCGCGCTCAAGATGTAGATGCTGGCTATAACTTTTTTATTAAAAAAAGTCTCGAGGTTTTTGTACTATATGAGTCACATTGTCGCGCTAACGATCTAATTGATTTTGCTGAATTATTAGTGCGTAGCTATGAACTACTCAAAAACAACGCAGAACTACTTGAGCATTATCAAACACGCTTTTCGAATATTTTGGTTGATGAGTTTCAAGATACTAATACCGTGCAATACAAATGGATTAAACAGCTATTCACTGGCCGTAATAATGTTTTCTGTGTGGGTGATGATGATCAATCAATTTATGGCTGGCGAGGTGCAAAAATTGAAAATATTACCAAACTGGAAACAGACTTTGCACCAATTCAAACCATTCGTCTTGAACAAAATTATCGCTCAACAGGAAATATTCTTGCAGCGTCAAATGCACTAATTGCTAACAACTCCAATAGAATGGGGAAATCATTATGGACTGATTCTGGTAATGGCGAATTGATTGATATATATGAGGCTCGTACAGAAACTGATGAAGCTGATTACGTCATTCGACGTATTAAAAAGTTTATTAAAGATGGCTCAAGTGCCAGTGATTGCGCTATTTTGTATCGGTCAAACGCTCAGTCACGTGTATTTGAAGATGCGCTTATTAAATACAATATTCCTTATATTATCTACGGCGGATTGCGATTTTTTGAACGCGCTGAAATTAAAGATGCGCTTGGTTATGTACGACTTTGTGAAAGCACAACAGACAATGTTGCCTTTGAGAGAATTGTTAACTTCCCAACGCGCGGCATTGGTAACGCCACTTTGGAGAAAGTTAGAGAGTTTGCAAAAGAACAGCATACCAACTTATTTCAAGCTGCAATCCAAGTGGCGCCAATGCTACCAACTAGAGCTTCAAATGCATTAAATGGCTTTATACAATTAATAGAGCAAATGACTGACGACTCTAAAAATTTAATATTAAGTGAAAAAGTAGCTTATTTGTTAAATAATTCCGGTTTAATGACTCATTACGCCAATGATAAAACAGACAAAGCTGGCAGTAAAAAAGAAAACTTAGAAGAACTTATATCAGCTGCTAAGCAATATAGTCATGATGAAGATAGCGAAATGAATGAGGTGGTTGGTTTTATCTCTTTAGCGTCTCTTGATTCTAGTGGTGATGCCAATGCACCAATCGTTGACAATGTTCAGCTAATGACTATTCACTCAGCCAAAGGTCTTGAGTTTCCAAATGTATTTTTAGGCGGCCTAGAGGAAGATCTATTCCCCTCAAGGCAATCTAAAGACGAGCCGCACTTGTTGGATGAGGAAAGACGACTATGCTATGTCGGCATGACCCGAGCTATGAAAAGACTGACACTAACATTTGCCATTAAACGCTTTCTACATGGGCAATCTTTATACGCTTACCCATCTCGATTTTTAGATGAAATTCCAGGTGAATTTGTCAACAAGGTTAAGGCAAAATTTGGCGCAACTCAGGCTAATTATAATGATGATGATATTTACAACCAAGACATTGAGCCAGAGGCAAATGGGCAGCTTTCTGTTGGCGCAGGCGTTAAGCATGGTAAATTTGGCTATGGCACAGTGCTTAACTTTGAAGGTGATGGCGATAGCGCTAGAATTCAAATAAAATTTAAACAAGCGGGTACAAAATGGCTAATTGCCAGTTATGCTAATTTAGAATTTGTTTAATACACGCTAAGGTGTGGCTCGAAGCAAGCAAGTCTTGCTTGAGTTGCCTAATTAAGTGTTTTCTTTAGATCGTCAATTGAGAAGCTTTGAACTGTTTGCTCATCTGTGTAAACAGGCTTCATCTTAGTATGCGTACCAGCGTCTTTTTCAATTTCTGTTTGACGTGAGATAACAATATTTAAACAATCAGTGATCATCTTTTGAGTGTTTTCCGTTAACGGATGGCGCAAACCTGGTTTAGTCATTGTATCTTTAGCAACAGAAATCAGTGTTTTTCTCATTGCACTTAGCATTCTAATTTCGTAATCGTTTGAATTGTTATCGCTCATAATAAATCTCGTATATTGTCTAAATGGTTTAAGTGCGTTATTTTATCGCAGTTAAAGTGCTTATACCCTTGCATTAATTGAAGTTTCTCACTCACATCCCAATTATCATCGATAACCTCTGCAACCATCTCAGGATGGTTGCAGATTAACACCATATCACAACCACTTTCCAGCGATACACGAACCCGATCATGAATGTCTTTAATAAAGAAAGCGCCTTGCATAGAGAGATCGTCACTAAAGACTACGCCAGAAAAGCCAAACTGCTCTTGTAAAATTTCTTTAATCCATTTTTTTGAAAATCCAGCGGGCTTATCGTCCACTTGAGAATAGACCACATGAGCAGGCATCACGGCATCTAAGCCACGACCTACTAAATCTTTAAAAGGAGCCATGTCACTGATTAGCTCAGTCATTGATCGATCATCAATTGGTAAATCAAGATGTGAATCAGCCGCAACAAAACCATGACCTGGAAAATGCTTGCCAACACATTTCATGCCTGCTTCATGCATACCAGCAATCAGACTACCTGCCAATAAACTAATCGCTTCTGGATTAGAATGAAAGGCGCGATCACCAATCACAGAAGATTGACCATAATCAACATCTAAAACTGGCGCAAAAGAAAAATCAACCCCTATATCGAGTAATTCATAAGCTAAAACAAAGCCACATGAAAAAGCTAAATTTTTAGCTAGCTCAGGATCTCTATCATAAAAATTACCCAGTTTTTCCATGGCAGGAAGATGAGTAAACCCTTCTTTAAAGCGCTGTACTCGACCACCTTCATGATCTACTGAAATTAACAATTCTGGATTTAATTGACGAATAGAGTTAATCAATTTTGTCACTTGCTTGATCGACTTAAAATTACGAGAAAAGAGAATAACTCCGCCAATTGAGGGTTTGAGTAATTGAGTGGATTCTAGCTCTGTCAGTGTTAATCCTGACACATCCATCATAATTGGTCCTAGTTTCATTGAGGTCTTTGTTTAATTTAATTAATGTAAGGTTTGACTTTGTAGACTAAATACAAAATAGGCAAACCGATCAATGTGGTTATGATGAAAAACTCACTATAACCGAACACCTCTACGATCGTACCTGAATAACCACCAAAAATTTTCGGCAGTAAAGTCATTAAGGAAGAAAAAACAGCATATTGAACCGCTGTAAATTTAATGTTTGTAAGGCTTGATAAAAAGGCAATAAAGGCTGCGCCAGCCAAGCCTGCTGATAAATTATCCATAGTAATGGTAATGTAAAGCCAAGTTATATCATGACCAACATTAGCCAAAACAATAAACAATAGATTGGTTAATGCTGAAAGTGCTGCACCTAAGAATAACACTTTATAGACGCCAAACCTAATCGCCATAAGACCACCTAAAAATCCACCTGCAATGGTCATAAACAGGCCGAACGTTTTAGACACGGTGGCAATTTCCACCTTGGTAAAGCCCATGTCTTGATAAAAAATATTAGCCACCACGCCAAGCACAATATCACTCAATCGATACAAACCAATCACCGCTAACAGTAATATCGCAACACTCAGCCCGTAGCGATCAAAGAAATCTTTAACTGGTTCAACATAGGTATTGTTAACCATAGAGCGATTAACAATATTTAATACAATTAACAGTCTGGCTGCAGCATAAGCGCCCAAAATAGCCAGCATCATTCTCAATGTTCCAACAATAAATCCAGATAAATGTTTATTTGAAAACACCTCGGTTAAGCTAGATTTAAGTGCTTTTCCTAGATCAGCACTATAGACAAATGTAGCAATAAAAGCGGCAACAATCGCTAAAAATAATGCAAAAAATCTAAGGTAATCTTTGGTTGAGTATTCTTTATTGTGGCCGCTTAGCTCTGGCTCTTTAATTAGAAGTGTTGTCACTACGCCAACCATCATCACCATGATCATAATCAAATAAGTATTTGACCAAGCTGAAAAACTATAAAGCTCTTTGGTGGATCCAAAATAACTAGCCAAGAACAAGCCACCAGCACCTGCCACCAACATGCCGATACGATATCCAGCAATATAAGTAGCGCTCAACATTGATTGCATGTCTTTATCTGCCGACTCAATACGATAAGCATCAATCACAATATCTTGTGTGGCTGAAGAGAATCCTAACAAAACTGCACCAATCGCCATTAGCTCTAAATTATCAATACTGGCTTTAGGATCTATAGAAGACATAAGCCATATCGACGCCATGATTGCCAATTGAGAGATAAACATCCATGCTCTTCTTCGACCTAGTAATTTGGTCAAAAAAGGTAAAGGTAGTCGATCAACTAAAGGTGCCCATACAAATTTAAAGGAATAGCCTAATGCTGCCCATGAAAAAAAAGTAATACTAGATTTGGCAACACCTGCCTCATTAAGCCACAAGCCCAGGGTAGAAAAAATCAGCAAAATTGGCACACCAGCTGAAAATCCAAGGAATAACATGGTCATCACCCGAGGGTGGATAAACAACCTAAGATTATCTAGCATTGCATCCACGGCATGCCGTCATGACGCCAACCATTAACATTGCCACGCTGATCATTTTCATCAAGGTCGCCTTCAAAACCACTCACAACATGTGCAACATTGGTAAATCCAAATTTTATCAAACACTTGCCAGCATCATCAGAGCGATAACCACTGCGACAAATTAAAATAATTTCAGTATCTAACTGACAGTTGAAGCGCTTAATAGTTGCAATAAATTCATCTTCATTTATCTCCCAAGTAGGGTCATCCAGCCAGGGTGCAAAAATACACTCAATCGGTCTGCCTACAAATTTATTTTCAGCCTCACAACGAACATCAACCAACACAGCATCTTTGTTCGTTTGTAAGCGCTCCTGGGCTTTAATAGGTAGGTATTGAATCAGCTTATTCATGAGGTAATTATAGCAACTTCCTCACCTGTTTGAACAAGATCAAATAACTCAATTATGTCTTTATTATGCATACGAATACAGCCTTTAGAGCCAGGTATTCCCATCGGGGTTTCATCTGGCGATCCATGAAGATAAATATAACGACTCTTGGTATTAGCATTATGATTTTCAACACCGTCAAGCCATAAGATGCGAGTCAAAATCCAGTCTCTATCTGGATGTTGTTGCGCTAACTCAACCGTATAAATCTCACTTGTAAACACTCTGCCTTTAAGCACTGAGTTGGATTCCAACTCTTGGCCAATTTTTTCAGCAATTTTGAATTTTCCTAAAGGTGTACAAAAAGAGCCTTCTTGTTCGCCCACGCCATTAGCTGCACTACTAATAGCATACGATTTATTTTGAAAAACAAGGGTTTGATTAGCAATATTAATTGTAATCATAGGTTTATATTACTTAGTAAATAACGCAATAGATTCAACGTGTGCTGTTTGCGGAAACATATCCATCACGCCGGCAGTTTCAAGCTTATAGCCTAGCTCAATGAGTTTTTCGGTATCACGTGCCAATGTTGACGGATTACACGACACATACACCAAGCGCTCAACACCTAATTTAGGTAACAACTCTACAATTTCAATCGCACCTGAGCGTGCCGGATCAATCAATGCTTTGTTGTAAGTCTTTCCTCTAAACCACTCAAAACCTTCAACCTCTTTAAATAAGTCAGCTTTGTAGAAACTTGCATTACTAATGCCATTTTTCTCAGCATTGTATTTTGCACGCTCAATTAAGCCTAAATCACCTTCAACACCAACAGCGTGTTTGGCATATTTTGCCATTGGCAAAGTAAAGTTACCCAAACCACAGAACAAATCAATCACTTCATCATTGTCATTAAGCTCAAGCATATCTATCGCTAAATTAATCATTTTCTGATTTAGCTTGAAGTTAACTTGGGTAAAGTCAGTGGGTAAAAACTCCATTTCAATATTATGATCAGGATGAGAATAAGTCAGCACAGCTGGCTTATCAAGTGGCTTGACTGTATCTGCACCACCACTTTGTGTGTAGAACGTTATATCTAATTCATTAGCACAATCAAGCAATATTTTCTCATCTTGCTCAGTCAGTGGCTCAAGATGTCTTAAGATTAATACCGTGTTATTTTCAGCAACTGCCACTTCAATTTGTGGCACTTGTGATTTAATCGACAGCTTTTCTATCGCACTAGCCAACACTTCTAAGTTATCACCCAAAGAAGGATGTAAAACTTCACAACGACTCATGTTAGTAATAAAGCCAGATTTTTTCTCTCTAAAGCCAACTAGAACTTTGCCTTTTTTAGCAACATAGCGCACACCGAGTCGTGCCTTGCGACGATAACCCCAGCTCTGAACTTGTAACGGTTCAAGCCATTGCTCCGGCTCAACTTTAGCTTGACCTAAAAAAGCATCTTTAAGCCATTTTCCTTTAGCTTCAATTTGATCTTCACTAGACAGATGCTGAAATGAGCAACCACCACAAAGGCCAAATACTTCACACTTTGGAGTAATGCGATTATCTGCAGGCTTTAAAACCTCTTTCACATCCGCCTCTTCAAATTTAGCGCGTGAGAAAGTACGATCAGCAATAACAGTTTCGCCTGGTAATGCACCAGATACAAAAATCACTTTCTCATCAAGATGGGCAATGCCTCGCCCCTCATGCGATAAAGATTCAATTTCTAATTCGTAGGTTCTGGCCTTTGGTTTTCTTCTTCTACCCATGATCTATTCAGCTAATTAATTAAGCTGATTATCCAATAGTTCGACCCAATGTTTGACTGGAATTTTACTGTCTTTTTGCAAATGCATTAAACAGCCAATATTTGCTGTCACAATCATCTCTGGATCAGATTTCATTAAATTATTTAACTTATTAGTCTTTAGCTGCTTAGATAAATTTGGCTGAAAAATTGAATAAGTTCCTGCCGATCCACAACAAATGTGTGAATCTTGAACTGACGCTGGCGTATACCCTAGTTGCTGCAAAATAGAATTTACCAGGCCTGCTAACTTTTGCCCGTGTTGCAATGTGCATGGCTCATGATAAGAGATATTGGTTTTTTCTAAATTCAACTGACTTAAGTCTTTATCGGCTAAAAACTCAGCAATATCTTGAGTCTTGCTAGAAACGCGCTTTGCTTTTTGATAATAATCATCGCCCTCTTTAAACATCGACACGTAATCTTTAACCATTAAACCACAACCACTTGCACTAGAAATAATAGTCTCAACATCATGCTCAAGCCAAGCATCTATATTTGATTTGATTTTAATCATGGCATCTTGCTCAGCACTAAGATGTTGATCAACTGCACCACAACATTGTTTTTGAGGTGTTTCAATTGCATCATAACCCAACTTAGCTAAAATATTTTTAATACTATGATTAATGTTTGGTGCTAATACTGGCTGAACACAACCACCCAATAGTAATACTTTTTTACTACCGACACTTGGATTGATTACATCACCCTGCTTAGATGAGTGTTTTGCAATAAATCCAATTGGATTAAACAACCAAGGTGTGGTTAATAATTTACGTACAGAGTAACGCATAGCCTTTTGCCAAATTGGGCGCTTCTGTTCAACAAATTCACGACCAATATCAACCAATTTTCCATATTCAACGCCAGACGGGCAAGTTGTCTCACATGATCTACAAGTTAAACAGCGGTCTAAATGCTTAATACTCTCTTTAGAAAACTCATTTTTTTCTAGAGATGATTTGATTAAATAGATGCGTCCACGAGGAGAGTCCAACTCATTACCCAGTAGCTGATAAGTAGGGCATGTTGCCAAACAAAAGCCGCAATGCACACATTTACGAATGATTTCATTGGCCTGAAAATTAGCGATTTGGTGAGTTTGCATTAGTTAAAAACTCCTCTTGGGTCAAATACTGTCTTTAATCGACCTTCAACCTCCTCTCGCAATGTTGAGCGTTCATTTTCCTTGTAACTAGGCTTAAGATCAGCAACATAACTCTTTGGCATTACTTTAAAACTAATTTGAGTAATAATAGCCAATTGACCTTGAGAGCCTACTAGCATTCTAGCCACATCATAGCCAGCAACATTTTTCATCACTTGGCCGCCAAAATTAAGCAACTCACCTGAGCCATCAATAATCTTTACGCCAAGCACACTATCCGATATATCTTGCGCACCGATGGCATAAGCTGCACCGATACTTTGATTTTCATCAGTAATATAAAATGGGAAAATCTGCTGATTTTCTTCAAGCTGGGCTTGAATTTCCTTAATAGTTGTGCCTGCTTTAACAGTAATCACCAACTCCTCAGAAAAATACTCCTCAATGCCTGAGTAATTTAACCATTGACTATCAATATGAATGTTACTTGAGTTTTTAACCTCTTCTTGTAGCTGCTCAATCCTATCTGACATTAAAAACGCTCCAATTCAGGATGTGGCAATTGACCATGATGAACATGCATGGCACCCAATTCAGCACATCTGTGTAATTCCGGCACTGCTTTGCCTGGGTTAAGCAGTGCTTCAGGGTCAAAGGCTGCCTTAATTTTATGGAAAATCTCCAGCTCCTTACTATTGAATTGGTGGCACATTGCATCTAATTTTTCAACACCAACGCCATGCTCACCCGTAATTGTGCCACCCATATCAACACTCAGCTTTAAAATTTCAGTACCAAATTCCTCAGTTCTTTCAAGCTCACCTTCAATATTCGCATCATACAAAATTAGCGGGTGCAAGTTACCGTCTCCTGCATGGAATACATTAGCAACTCTAAGCTGATATTTTTGAGATAATTCGTTAATTTTTTCTAGCATATCTGCCAAGTGTCGTCTAGGAATAGTGCCATCCATACAATAATAATCTGGAGACAAGCGCCCTACCGCGGGAAACGCCGACTTACGACCCTTCCATAAATCTAATCGCTCTTGCTCGCTATTCGAAACTTTAATGCTGGAAGCGCCGGATAACACCTTTAATACAACATTTAACTCCGCTTGAACTTCAGCTTCAGTTCCATCTAACTCACACAACAATAACGCTTGAGCATCTAGAGGATAGCCTACCTGAGCAAAACCTTCGGCTGCTTCAATAGCAAAACTATCCATCATCTCTAAACCTGCAGGAATCACACCAGCTTTAATAATATCAGCAACAGAATTGGCGCAGTCACGCACTGAATCAAACCCTGCCATGACTACTCGTGCCAAATCTGGTGTTTTAGTCAGTTTAACTGTAATTTCAACAATAACGCCAAGCAGCCCTTCAGAGCCATTCATCAGTGCTAATAAGCCTAAACCCTTATCCTTTCGTGACAAAATCAACTCTTCGCCATCAATGGTAAGTATCTTAACCGCTTCGACGTTGTGCACTGTTAAGCCATACTTTAAACAATGCACGCCACCCGAATTCTCAGCCACATTGCCACCAATACTACAAGCAATTTGACTAGAAGGATCAGGTGCATAATACAAGTCGTGGCTAGCAACCGCCTCACTGATAGAAATATTTCTAACACCTGGCTCAACAATAGCCAATTGATTCTCAACGTCAATATACTTAACTTGCCTTAACTTTGATAAGCCTAGCACAATAGACTCGGATAAAGGCATGGCGCCACCAGCTAAGCCAGTTCCTGCACCACGAGTAACCACCGGGGTTTTGTGAGCTTTGCATATCTTAAGAACTTGCTTAATTTGATCAATGTTCTCTGGTAACACTACTGCCAAAGGCTTTTGACGATAAACACTCAGGCCATCACATTCAAATGGTCGTGTATTTTCTTCACCGGTGAGCACAATACCCTTAGGTAGTACGCGAGATAATTCTTTAATAACTGACATACAAGTAATTATAATGACTTCTTTAAATTTAATAAACATTAAAAGAATATGAAATCATTCAATCCACCAGTAAGAACTTTAATGGGCCCAGGTCCTTCTGATGTACACCCAAGAATCTTGTCAGCAATGGCAAGACCAACCATTGGACATTTAGATCCTGCTTTTGTTGGCATGATGAACGAGACCAAAGAAGGCTTGAAATACATTTTTAAAACTGAAAATGAATTAACCATGCCTGTGTCTGCACCTGGTTCTGCCGGTATGGAAACTTGTTTTGCCAACTTGGTTGAGCCTGGCGATAAAGTCGTTGTTTGTATCAACGGTGTATTCGGCATGCGAATGAAAGAAAACATTACACGTCTTGGTGGTGAAGCAATTGTTGTAGAGGATGCATGGGGCGAAGCAGTATCAACTGATAAAGTAGAGCAAGCTTTAAAAGAAAACCCAGATGCGAAAATTCTAGCTTTTGTACATGCTGAAACTTCTACGGGTGCGCAATCTGACGCTAAAGCATTATGTAAGCTTGCACATGACAATGACTGTATTACTATTGTTGATGCGGTAACTTCTCTAGCTGGCTCTGAGCTTCGTGTTGACGAGTGGGAAATTGATGCTATTTACTCTGGTACACAAAAATGTTTGTCTGCTATGCCAGGTATTTCACCAGTAAGTTTTAACGAGCGCGCTTTAACTAAAGTTAAAAATCGTAAAACACCAGTGACTTCTTGGTTCTTAGATTTAAACCTTGTAATGGGTTACTGGGGCGAAGGTGCAAAAAGAACTTACCATCATACAGCGCCTGTTAATACACTATACGGCCTACACGAGTCTTTAGTTATGATTACTGAAGAAGGTTTAGAAAACTCTTGGGCACGCCACAAAGCGAACCACCTAGAGCTAAAAGCAGGTCTTGAAGCAATGGGCATTAACTTCTTGGTTAATGAGGCAGATCGCCTACCTCAGCTTAACTCAGTATTCATTCCTGAAGGTGTTGATGACGCAGCAGTTCGTGCAACTTTATTAAATGATTACAATTTAGAAATCGGTGCAGGCCTTGGTGCTTATGCTGGAAAAGTATGGCGTATTGGCTTAATGGGTCACTCTTCTAGAAAAGAGAATATTACTTTATGCTTAGCAGCACTTAAGGATGTATTAGGAAAATAACCAAATACATATCAACAATAAAAAAGGCGACCCGAAGGTCGCCTTTTTTATTGTCTGGCTAAAGTTACTTTAGTTTGGCCAGTAATTCTTCCTCTGTTTCAACACGATTTTTATCAGGCAGACAACAATCTACAGGGCATACTTCAACACATTGTGGCTCATCAAAATGACCAACACACTCTGTACACAAATCGCCATCTATTTCATAGATTTCATCACCCATATAAATCGCATCATTTGGACACTCTGGCTCACAAACATCACAGTTAATACATTCGTCGGTAATTAATAAAGACATGGCTTTTTCCTAATACAAGTAAATAATAAATTTAGTGATATTTTACCGTATTGTTAGCCTTATTTTTATTGTGTTTTTAGGTATCATCAATGTCTTTATTGACTGATCAAAATCACTGCTTATGTCTCGTCTTTTTCTTATCGTTTTTACACTTATTTTTTCACTCACTTCGCAAGCAAAACTTGATGATGGCCTGTATGCAAATCTACATACCAACCAGGGTGATATTATTGTTCAACTTGAGTTTGAAAAAACACCGCTAACCGTTATTAACTTCGTGGGCTTGGCCGAAGGCACAAAACTTTCAAACATTCAAACTGGAAAGCCTTTTTATAATGGCTTAAAATTTCACCGAGTAATTGACAACTTTATGATCCAAGGTGGCGATCCAAAAGGCAATGGCACTGGTGGTCCAGGCTATAAATTTAAGGATGAAATTACCGACTTAAGCCACCATACTGGCGGTATTCTATCTATGGCAAATTCTGGACCTAATACGAATGGCTCTCAGTTTTTTATCACTCACACAGCGACACCTTGGCTAGATGGAAAGCACACAGTATTTGGCCAAGTAGTTGAAGGCATGGATGTTGTTAACAATATCAAAAAAGATGATTTTATTCGTAAGGTGAAAATTATTCGAATCGGCAATGCGGCCTTAAACTTTAACACTGACGAAGCTGCTTTTAATGCTATCAATGAAGCACATAGTGATCAAGAAAACGAAAAAATAGCCAAGAAAAAAGCAAAACTGGC
>CAJVCJ010000009.1 GCA_910595855.1 Candidatus Thioglobus vulcanius
CCCCTCTTCAATCATCTTGTAACAATACGGACAACCCGAAAGATGCATATAAAGCATCAGATGCTTATCCTCATCTTTGGCCTCTTCTACATCTTCAGAAATATCTAAAAAGCTGTCTTTAAACCAGTCGGGCAATGTGGATTGCTGTCCACCAATAATCTTTCCAGGTTCCACGCCATGGACACCTGTATGCAAGACGCTTAATAAGATTAACGTTAATAAAACTCTAAATTTAACCATTTTCACCCCCCAAGGTGATTAGCAAATGTTAGGTGCTATTCAAACTCCATTTGCTTAAAAATACGCTCGGCATTTTGCTTGTGTAGTTCGTTGTAGGTTCCCCAGTCACGATAGGCTGATTGATCAATATTGTACGCTTCATACAGCCCACCATCATCATCAAGGATTTTTTCTATCTCTTCGCGCAAAAAAACTAAATAGTCTTTGGTAAATTTAGTAATGGTTGCAAGATCAGTTGGATCACCATGGCCAGGAATAATAATTTCGGGCTCTAGTGCTTCGATCTTATCCCATGTTTCAATCCAGGCTGCTGCATTGGTATGCGGGAAAATTGGCAACATGCGTTGATTAAATGCCGTATCACCACTTATTAATAATTTTTGCTCTGGTAGCCAAAGTTGAATATCATCCGGTGAATGTGATGCGCCAATATGCATTAATTCAATTTGGGTATTACCCATTGGTAAGTTTAGTTTTTCTTCAAAAGTAAGGTCTGGACGTACAATCTTGGTGCCAATTAGCTTATCTTTTTGTACGCGTAAAGAGCGCATATAAATATCTTCACCCTTATGTTTAATCTCTTTATCAGCTTCGGTGTGAGCAACAATAATAGCGCCTTGTTCTTTCCAATAATTAGAACCTAGAATTGCATGACCTTGAGAGTTTTCTAAAACCACATACTTAACACGCTGATTGGTTACTTTCTTAATTTCTTCATGCAAAGCCTTAGCAACTAAATAACTACCACCGGCATTAAAGACTAAGACGCCATCTGTGGTAACAATAAATGATAAGTTGTTATTGTGGTTTGAGTTTTCGTAAGTATATTGCTGTGTGGCACCAATAGCAGAATAAACGCCCTCTGCTACCTCTTCAGGTAGTTTGTATAATATATTATTAGACTCATGATCACTGATCTTCACAGGGTTCATCTCTTCCTTCCAAGTATAAAAACCATCAGAATAGTTTTTAACGTTGGTGTAACCCATGGTTTCTAATTTTTTAGCCGCAAGCGGTGAGCGAAGATTTTTGCCACAATAGACAATGATTGGCGTATCTTTTGACTTTACATGCTCAGCAATTTGAAATTCCAACCAACCACGAACAATATTAACATTTTGACCACGGCCAATCGTACCTGTATATTTAAGCTCGGAAGGACTGCGAACATCAATCAAAACCGTATTAGGATCTTCATTTAAAATTTTTCCTAACTCTTCAGTATTGATATTAATAATTTGTTTATTGACAGACTCTAGCATTTTGTGGCCATCAACGATCTCAATATCAGCTTGAGAATTTAGAGCACCAAGCGCGGTTGCAATGGTTAGAAGTTTCTTAATCATAAGTATCAAATAAGTAGGTAATTGGTTCTAATTATCCCATAATGAGTGTCAGTATGATAGAATTTAATTTTTTGAAAACTTTATGAGGAGAGATGTGAAAAAGATAACAACGATTTTGGCGCTTACCAGCGCACTAAGCATGGGGATTGCTAACGCTCAAAACTGGAGCCCTTGGAATAACAATAATAGTAATTACAATCCATTTTCAAATAATGGTGGATCATTCACGCCATGGAATAATAACAACTACGGTCCATTCAACAACGTTCGTCCCTATAACTTTAATTCTGGCTCAAACTCTTTTGGCCCATTTAATACGAACAATATGCAGCCATTTAACAATGGTTACAACTGGCAGGATAGAAGCTTCAATCCCATGGACATTGCCCAAGAGGCAAGTGAATCTATGCAAGAAACTGTGGAATCTACAACCGGTGAAAATCCAGCAAAAGTAGTTGCAGAAGCAATAATTAAAACGGGAGATGTAATCCCTACAGAACTCACTGCAGAGTTATTTATGCAGATGGTACAAGTAACTGACGTAGACGAAGGTATTACTGGTGCTGAAGTTGATGAGTCTATCAAATCAATGGCTACTAACGAGTCTATCTTACATGTTGCTTCATTCCCATTAAGTGAGCAAATTACAAACGTAACAGGCAAGCCATACCGTCACCTAACGATTCACAATATTTGTGACGCGGCGACTGCTGGTAAGATTGCTGACGTTGATGATCGTTATGCAATAATCCTACCTTGTAGAATTGCAGTCGTTGAAGGCAAAGACGGTAAGATCAGAATGATTAGCATGAACTCTGGTGTAATGAGCCTAATGAACTTACCTAAAGAAGCGTACGATCCAGCAAAAGAAGTTGCTGATAAGATGGACGCAATTCTTGAAGGTGCTAAAGAGGGTTCTTTCTAAGCTCAGTCAAAATAAGTAATAATAAAAAAGCCTGCATTTGCAGGCTTTTTTATTGGGTTTTTTTTGATAATTATCTCTTTAACTATTTTATATTAGAATATTATTGACTTCTAATATTATTGATGTATAATACACATCTACAGAGCAGAAATGCTAAAACTAAAATTTTAAATCAAAAGAGGGGAAAAAAATGAAAAAACTAACAACAATCTTTGCACTTGCAAGCGTACTAACTATGGGTACTGCTAGCGCATTCTTCATCAATCCAATGAACGCTATGCAAGATGTAAGCGACGAAATGAGAAGTGCAGTT
>CAJVCJ010000010.1 GCA_910595855.1 Candidatus Thioglobus vulcanius
TTTTTCAATATTCAATCAATGGATGTTGAATTTTCCAATGGTGAAATAAGACAATATGAGCGATTAAAGCCACCTGGAAATGGTGCAGTTTTGATCGTTCCAATGCTGGATGATGAAACAACGTTAATGATTTATGAATATTCAGGCGGCACTGACCGTTATGAACTGGCCTTTACCAAAGGAAAAATTGACGATGGTGAGACGCCGCTCGAAGCGGCCAATCGAGAATTAATTGAAGAAATTGGCTATGGCGCTAAAAAAATCACGTTTTTAAAGGGTATGAGTATTGCGCCAGGCTATCAATCAAATATAACTTATGTGGTGTTAGCTCAAGATTTATATCGAGCTACTGCACAGGGTGATGAGCCGGAGCCACTTGAAGTGGTTAAGCACAAACTAGCAGATATTGAGCAGTTGGTTTATGACGATGACTTAACCGAAGCGCGTAGTATTGCCGCGTTATATATGGCCAAAGAGGCAATTAGGCAGCAAAATATAAGTGATTAAAATCCCCCAGTCATTTGTACTGACAGATGCTGACACGCCATTTCCTCAGGTTGAATTAGCACTAACTGATCCAAATGGATTGATTGGTGTTGGTGGTGAACTAACCACTAAACGTTTAATTGATGCTTATCAACAAGGAATTTTTCCTTGGTATAGTGAAGGCGAGCCAGTAATTTGGTATAGTCCAAATCCACGTATGGTGATTACACCAAATAAATTACACATTTCTAAAAGCCTACAAAAAACCTTAAATAGACAAAACTTTGAGATTAAGGTTGATCAGAGCTTTACTCAAGTGATGAGTCAATGTCGTTCAGTTGTACGCAAAGATCAAGAAGGAACTTGGATTGATGATGAGATGATCAAGGCTTATAGTGCGCTACATCTTAGTGGTCTTGCGCATTCAATTGAGGTATTTAAAGGTGATGAGCTGGTGGGTGGCTTGTATGGTGTGAGTATGGGTAAGGTGTTTTTTGGCGAGTCAATGTTTTCTCTTGAGCGTGACGCATCGAAAATTGCCTTTGTGCATTTGTTAAAAAATATGGATTATGATTTGGTAGACTGCCAAGTAGAAAATCCACATTTAAAAAGCCTTGGCGCCTTCAATATAGAGCGTTCTGCGTTTATCAAATTATTAAAGGATTTACTGTAAAATAGGCGTTTATTAATTATCCACTAGAGAGCAACATGAAAAAATTATTAAAACTAATGGCATTAGCATTTATCGTCATTGGTATCAGTGCTTGTGGCAAGATGGGTGAGCTTGAAGCTGTTAAGGCAGATCAAGTGGTACTTTCTCCAGCGCCTGCAATCGATCAAGCTGCACAAACAACTGCAACTGCACCTGCACCTGAGCTTGACATTCTGCCACATAATTCCAAATAAGCGTTGAGTTTTTCGTACAACAATCATTCTTTGCATGCCGAATCTGTTGATATAGCAGATTTGATGGCTAACTACGGCTCCCCGTTATATGTCTACTCGCGTACCGACATTGAAAATAATTGGCGCGAATTTGATTCGGCTTTTGGTCAGCATCCGCATTTGGTATGCTACGCAGTAAAGGCTAATTCAAATATTGCTGTACTTAATGTACTGGCCAAGATTGGTGCGGGTTTTGATATTGTATCGATTGGTGAGCTAGAGCGTGTTTTAGCAGCAGGCGGACAAGCATCTAAATGTGTATTTTCAGGTGTTGCAAAAACACACGCTGAAATTAAGCGCGGTTTGGAGGTTGGCATTCGTTGTTTTAATGTTGAATCTAGCGCTGAGTTAGATCGTATAGAACAAGTGGCAAGTGGTTTAAATATGCAAGCGCCAATTTCAATACGGGTTAATCCAAATGTGGATGCAAAAACACACCCATATATTTCAACTGGCCTAAAAGAAAATAAATTCGGCGTTGATATTGATGATGCAATCGAGTTATATGAGCAAGCTCAGCGCTATGAGTTTATTAATATTCAAGGACTAGATTGTCATATTGGATCGCAATTAACAGACGTATCGCCATTTTTAGACGCTCTAGATAAAGTGCTAGATTTGATCGCTAAATTAAACGATCGAGGTATTGAAATTGCTCACCTTGACTTAGGTGGTGGTGTTGGCATTCGTTACGACGATGAAGTGACAATCGATATTGCTGCTTACGTAGGTGAAATGCTTAAGCGTGTTGGTAATTTAGAAATTATATTAGAGCCGGGTAGGGCTATTGTTGGCAATGCTGGCGTATTCGTAACTAAGGTAGAATTTTTAAAGCAAAATTCAGATAAATCGTTCGCTATCATTGATGGCGCCATGAATGATTTATTGCGACCTGCTTTTTATAATGCTTATCATCAAGTACTACCAGTTAATGACAATGCTAACGGCGTAGAAGCAAGCTGGGACTTGGTAGGACCAATTTGCGAAACTGGTGATTTTTTAGCTAAAGATAGACAATTGTCTTTATCCGAAGGTGACTATTTAGCCATTATGTCGGCGGGCGCTTATGGCTTTACCATGAGCTCGAACTACAATTCACGCCCCCGCGTGGCAGAGGTGATGGTGGCAGACGCTGCACACCATTTAATTCGCAAGCGCGAAAACATTCAAGATTTATTTAATACAGAGACCATAATCAATGACTAAGCTAACTAACAATCAAAAGAAATTTTTACGATCTAAAGGTCACAGCCTTAAGCCAGTCGTTATGCTGGGCCAGCATGGTCTTAGTGAAGGCGTTTTAGCAGAATTAAAGACAAGCCTAGAGACTCATGAACTGTTAAAAATCAAAGTTCGTGGTGATGATAAAGATCATAAGCAGGCGATTATCAATGAAATTGTTGAAATTAGTAAAGCACACTTGGTTCAGGTGATTGGCAATGTTATGGTGATTTATCGAGCTTTTGATGAAGATCCTCAAATCATTCTTCCAAGAAAATAAACACCCATGACTAAGATTGCAATTAGCGCTGCTGAAACTTCAGGAGATCTAATTGGCTCAACGTTAGTGCAAGCATTAAAAGCCCAGGATAGCAATCTTCAGATTGAGGGTTTGTGCGGCGATAAAATGCAACAAGCAGGCTGTCAAAAACGCTGGGACATGAGCTTGGTGAATGTCATGGGTTTTACGGAAGTCCTAAAAAAACTACCCTCACTGTTTAAGCTTAGAGCTGAAATAGTGTCGTATTTTTCTGATCAACAGCCAGATGTCTTTATTGGGGTTGATGCGCCTGATTTTAATTTTATTATTGAGAAAAAACTTAAAAAACAAGGTGTTAAGACTATACATTTTGTATCTCCATCTGTGTGGGCGTGGCGCCAATCTCGCGTTAAGAAAATTAAACAATCAACAGATTTATTGTTATGTTTGTTCCCTTTTGAAGTGAATTTTTACAAACAATGTGGCCAACGAGCAGTATTTGTTGGCCATCCTTTGGCAGAAAAACTAAGTCCTCGAAAAAACCACATATCATCAAAACAGATTTTACTAATGCCAGGCTCCAGATCAGGCGAAGTTAAAAGACTTTTGCCTGAGTTGTTAGCAGCAGCAGTAATCATGTCAAAACAAGATTCTGATCTTAGCTTTCACCTAGCGTTAGCCAATGAAGAGTTGCTAAATTGGGCGATAGAATTGGTAGGCGATCAACAGCTAGAAATATCTATTGATGAGGCGCACATTCGCATGCAGAGTGCTGATTTGGTGTTGGTTGCATCTGGCACAGCAGCACTTGAACTTGCACTAGTTGGTGTGCCAATGGTAGTGGTTTATAAATTGTCAGCAATGAGCTATTTCATTGCTTCTCGATTAATTAAAAGTAAGTACATTAGCTTGCCTAATGTAATTGCTGATAAAGCTTTGGTGCCAGAGCTTATTCAAGATGATGCTAATGCACAAAATATTGCCAACCAAGCCATGATCATTCTATCAAGTGATCAAAAGGAGTTAATTGCAGAATTTGGTAATATTCATCAACAACTTAGTCTGAATGCTAGCGAAGAGTCAGCCAGGCTAGTTCTTGAGTTTATCAATGAATAAAGGGCTTAATTTCATTGTTGCGCTAGCACTTGAAGAGGATCTAGGTTCGGGCGATGTATCGGCTAACCTATTGGTTGATAAGAAGATTAATGCCAGTATTGTTTGTCGTGAGGCGGCTGTTATTTGCGGTGTTGAATATGCCCAAGCTGTTTTTTTATCTTTAAATCAAGATATTGAAATTAATTGGTTAGCTAAGGATCGCGACATTGTTGAACCAAATCAAGTATTGTGCACCTTGTCCGGCTCTTCAAAAGCCATTATCAGTGCTGAACGCGTCGCGCTTAATTTTTTACAAACATTAAGTGCTGTTGCTACACAAACCAAAAAACTTGTTGATAAAATTTCCCATACTAAAGCGCAATTATTAGACACAAGAAAGACCATTCCCGGTTTGCGTATGGCGCAGAAATATGCGGTTAAATGTGGCGCTGGTGTTAACCATCGAATGGGTTTGTATGATTGTGTAATGCTTAAAGAAAACCATATCATTGCTGCTGGTGGCATTACTCAAGCCGTAGCAATAGCCAAAACCCAGTATGCTGATTTAGATTTAATTGTTGAGGTAGAGACTCTGGCACAATTAGTCGAAGTGTTAACTTTAAGTGGCATTACGCGAGCGTTATGTGATAATTTTTCACTTGAAATGCTATCTCAAGCTGTCAATTTGTCAGCTGGAATTTTGCCACTTGAGGCATCAGGCAATATTGATGAAACAACTATTTTGTCAATTGCACAAACTGGGGTTGATTTTATCTCAACCGGCAGCATTACTAAAAATATTCAGGCGATCGATTTGTCGCTACGCTTTGCCTGAAGCAAAAAATATAGGACTGATTAAGCTGTGTTGCGTGTTGTAGCGCAAAGGTTTTTTGTCCTCACCCACCACGCGACCACCAGCAGCCTCTAAAATGCATCCGCCTGCTGCAGTATCCCATTCTGAGCAAGGTCCAAATCTTGGGTAGTGATCAAAAATACCTTCTGCAATTTTGCAAAATTTTAGCGCACTGCCTAAGTGGCTAATTTTAGTGTCACCAAAATCATGCAGATAAGACTGCAGTTGTTGATTGTTATGCGAATGATTTCCAATTACAATTTCTAATGGTTGTTTGGGGCTAGCGCATTGTAATAGGGTGGCCTTATTATCTTGATACTTGAAGGATTTTTGTTGATCGTTAGTAAAGTAATGTGTTTGACTGTAGGGTGCATAAATAAGGCCATAAATTGGGCGATTATGTTTGATATAAGCAATACAAATACAAAACTCACCAGTTTGATCGATGAAGTCTCTAGTGCCGTCTAATGGGTCAATTAGCCAGTATTCATTCCAGCTTGATCGGGTTGTAAAGTCTATTGTTTCAGATTCTTCAGATAATATTGGCACCCCAGGTGTTAGTATGGCTAATGCCTGTGTGATCATCTGATGTGCTTTTTGATCGACCAGTGTCAGTGGAGTTTTATCTGCCTTAGTTTTAACGTTCAAATTTGACTTGTAATAAGACATGATCATCTTACCAACCTCTTCACTAAGACTGATTAAATGCGGTGTGAGCGTATCAAATGTCATAAGTTAATCATACCTTTGGTTTCAGCATGATTTGCTAGAAACTTGAATTTTAAATAGCACAAAGCCCTATAACAATAATTGATATTGCTTGCTAGGATTTTGTGTGTGTATGGTGGGCCTACTTGGACTTGAACCAAGGACCAATCGATTATGAGTCGATTGCTCTAACCAACTGAGCTATAGGCCCGATAAAACGGATTGATTACGTGTCTAAAAAACTCTGTAGTTTATGAGCACGAGAAGGATGCCTAAGTTTTCTAAGTGCTTTAGCCTCAATTTGGCGAATGCGCTCGCGTGTTACGTCAAATTGTCTGCCTACTTCCTCTAGCGTGTGATCAGTATTCATATCAATACCAAAGCGCATTTTTAATACTTTTGCTTCACGTGGAGATAGGTTGTTTAGTAGCTCGCCAGTTGTTTCTCTTAAGCTTTCTTTTGTTGTAATATCAACTGGTGAAGATAGGTTTGTATCTTCAATAAAGTCACCAATATTTGAATCTTCGTCATCACCTACTGGTGTCTCCATTGATAAAGGCTCTTTAGCAATTTTCAGAATTTTAATAATTTTATATTCTGGTAATTCCATTTCAGTGGCTAATTCCTCAGGTGTCGCTTCACGGCCAAATTTTTGTAGTAATTGGCGACGAACACGATTAAGTTTGTTAATTGTTTCAATCATGTGCACTGGAATACGAATCGTACGTGCTTGGTCAGCAATAGAGCGTGTAATTGCTTGACGAATCCACCAAGTGGCATAAGTTGAGAATTTGTAACCACGACGATATTCAAATTTATCAACCGCTTTCATTAGGCCGACATTGCCTTCTTGAATAAGGTCTAGGAACTGTAAGCCACGGTTAGCGTACTTTTTAGCAATAGAGATAACCAATCTTAAGTTCGCCTCAATCATTTGTGACTTAGCTACTTTAGCACGACGATCACCTTTACGATAAAGCTTGTTTAATGCTTTTAGCTCAGTAATGGTTAACTGCATTTCCTCTTCATATTCATGAAGATTTTTTTGTGCATAGAAGATTTCATCTTTAGATTCTTTTAATGCTTTAGAAACTTTATCGTCAAGTTTTGCGTCTTTTAGCCATTCATAGTTGGTTTCATTGCCCGTGTATAAGTCAAAGAATTCTAGTCTTTCCATGCCAGCATATAGGCAAATATTTTGAATTTTTTTATCTTGCGCCTTAACTTGAGCGACGCGATCACAAATAACTTCCATCATTGTAGAAACTAATTTAGGCGCTAAGCGCAAGTCTGATAATCCTTCGGACAATTGCACACGTGCAGCAACTGTTTTTTTATGACGGAAGCCGTGCTTTTCATTAAGTCTTTTGTAGGCTTCAGAGCAGCTTAAAACAGTGTCAAATCGAGTATTTACCTTTTCTTCATCAGGACCAGTGTACTCCATTTCTTCCATGTCTTCATATTCTTCATCGTCATCGAACTCACCTGCGTCAAAAGCAGCTTTTTTAGCTTCAAAATCGGCTGCATCACCTTGATAGCCGATAATAACATCAGTCATCTTACATTTTCCTTCTTCAAGGCGTTTGTGCGCTTTAAAGAAATAGCCTGTAATTGACGGATACAAAGTGATGGATTTCATAATCTCGAAAACACCTGCTTCAATTTCTTTGGCAATGCGAATTTCGTCTTTTTGCTCAAGTAAAGCTACTACACCCATTTCACGCATGTACATTCTAACTGGGTCAGTTGTTCTACCAAATTCAGAGTCTAGAGCTGCAAGTGCTGCAACAGCGGCTTCAGCAGAAGTTGATTGGGCTTTTGCACCTGATTCTACAACCAGTGTGTCTGCATCAGGAATCGTGTCAGAAACGGTAATGTCCAACTCTTCTAAAATGGTAACAATTGGCTCAACTTGATCTTGTGTTAATAGATCTTCTGGCAAGATGTCGTTGATTTCAGAATAGGTTAAATAGCCTTTTTCCTTACCAACCATGATAAGTTTTTGTAATGCTTGCTTGTGTGCTTTAGTAGTAGTTTTCATAGAGTAATGCGTTTTGACAAACCAAATGATGGATTATACACAAAGTTAGACATTAAAAATCATAGCCTTGTGTAGGTTTTTGAAGGTGATTATTGCAGGTCGGCAAAAATATTAATAATAGATTGCTCTTCACTAATTCGCTTGACCACTTCGGCCATGATTGGCGCAATAGAAAGCTGTCTAATTTTGTTGCATTTTGCAGCATCAGCGCTTAATGGGATGGTGTTAGTAGTGATTAATTCATCCAATTCAGAGTTTTTAATGTTGCTGATTGCATTGCCAGAAAGCACAGCGTGTGTTGCATAGGCAACAACTTTTTTAGCGCCTCTTTCTTTTAAAATGTTAGCTGCTTGACACAAGGTACCAGCTGTATCAACCATGTCATCAATAAGAATACAAGTTTTACCTTCTACATCACCAATAACATTCATGACTTTAACCATGTTTGGTGCGGGGCGACGCTTATCGATAATGGCTAAATCTGCATCATTTAGCTTTTTGGCTGCAGCACGAGCACGAACTACTCCACCAACATCTGGAGAAACAACGACAATATCTTCATAATTTTGACTCATGATATCATCGAGTAAAACAGGCTGTGCATAGATGTTGTCGATTGGAATATCAAAAAAACCTTGAATTTGATCGGCATGTAAATCAACTGTTAAAATTCGATCAATACCTGAAGCTTCAACCATTTTTGCAGCAAGCTTGGCCGTGATTGGCACACGTGTTAAGCGTGAACGACGATCCTGTCTAGAATAGCCAAAATATGGCACAACTGCGGTAATTCTAGCAGCGGAAGAGCGCTTTAAGGCGTCAGCCATTACCAATAGCTCCATCAGTGTTTCAGCAGGAGAAGGTCCGCAAGTTGGCTGAATAATAAATACGTCACAACCACGCACATTTTCTAAAATTTCAACTTGTGATTCGCCATCGCTAAATCGACCAACAATCGCCTTACCTTGTGCAATGCTTAAGCTAGAAATAATTTCACCAGAGAGTAACGGATTGGCGTTTCCACTAAAAATTTTGATTGTGTCAAGAGACATGGTAGCTTTAGGGTTGTTGAAATTGATTAAATTATACTAGGTTACACTGATGAAAATAGTATTTGCTTACCGATTGAAAAACATAAAAAAAGCCGCGACTTAATTACTAAGACGCAGCTTTTTAGAAAATGGCTGGGCTGGCAGGATTTGAACCTGCGCATGACGGGATCAAAACCCGTTGCCTTACCGCTTGGCGACAGCCCATTTAAGGATCGGAGAAGAATTTATAGCTTTCGCAGTAAAACTCATCCATTTTTTTGGCATTTTTTCTAATGCTACCATAGCATCGCTTTCTGTGGAAAATTCAGCAAAAACACTGCTGCCTGTTCCACTCATCCTTGCTTTTCCGATTAGGTTAGAGCACTCAGTAAGCTGCTCTAATGCAAGTCTGATTTCATCTGTTTGCGCTAGCGCTGCTTTCAAACAATCATTTCGAGTATTTGTCAGCTCAGAGAAGTCGGATATTTTCCCTATTATTGGACTCATTGTCAATGCTTTGTGCGAGAATATTTCTTGGGTTGAGGTTTGTTGGTTAATAAATACCACTAAAAAAGTGTGTTTTGGTGTGTTGATTGGACTAAGTATTTCACCCACACCTTCGGCCCAAGCGCTTTTAGCATTGATAAAAATTGGAACATCGGCACCAAGTGTTAGTCCGAGACGCATTAGTTCTTGATGATTTAATCCAGCATTCCAAAGTTGATTGAGTGCTACTAGCGTTGTGGCTGCATCAGAGGATCCGCCACCAAGCCCGCCACCAGCCGGAATTCGCTTAACAATTGAAATATTAGCGCCCAGTATTGAGTGGCTAGCCTGTTGCAGTAGTTTTGCAGCACGGATAATTAAATCAGTATCTGGATCGACATCATCATTGCCAGATACGCGACTAATAATGCCGTTATTGGTTATTTCAAACGTTAGCTCATCATAATAATCAAGCAGTTGAAAAATAGTTTGGAGGTTGTGATAGCCATCTTCTCGTTTGCTGTTAATGTGCAAAAATAAGTTTATTTTTGCAGGTGCAAGCCAGATATTTGGCGTTTTAGACATCAATAAAAACGTCTCGATAGTATTTTAATTCATCGATTGAATCGCGAATATCGGCCAAGGCTAAATGCGCCGGCTCGCCTTCTCGAATCATTTTTACCTCAGGCTTCCAACGAACTAACAGTTCTTTTAATGTGCTGACGTCAATGTGGCGATAGTGGAAAAATTTTTCCAATTCTGGCATGTAGTTATATAAAAAACGTCTGTCTTGGCAAATGGTGTTGCCACACATTGGTGAAGCGCCTGCGTCTACATATTTTTCTAAAAATTCAATGGTTTGTTTTTCAGCTTGTTTAGTGGAAATAACGCTATCTTTAACGCGCTGAACCAATCCTGAATTAGTGTGATGTTCAGTATTCCATTCGTCCATGCCAGCTAAAATTGAACCACTTTGGTGAATAACCATAGAGGGGCCTTCTGCCAAAATGTTAAGATCTTTGTCAGTGACAATGGTGGCAATCTCAATAATTACGTCACGCTCTGGCAGTAAACCAGTCATTTCTAAATCAATCCAGATTAAGTTGGTTTCTTTGTTCATAGTGGTTTCCTAGCAGCCAGTTGATTCACGTACAAAATCATCTAATTTTTGATGTGCTGAGCCTTTGTTTAAAATGATTATTGCTTTATCGATACCTGATTGTAATGTGTCGCTTATACCGCTGACATAAATTGCTGCACCCGCATTTAAAGCAATAATATTTTTAGCAGCGCCATCTTTTCCATCTAATGCTTGCTGAATAAGTACTAAAGAGCTTTCTGCATCGTCTGCTTTAATATCGGTTAAATCGCCTAGTGGCAAGCCAAAATCTGCTGGATTGATGTGGTAAGTGGTAACCTTGCCATCTTTAAGTTCAGCGACAAATGTGTCGTCCGCAATGGATATTTCATCCAAACCATCCTTTGAATGAACCACCATTACATGTGTTGAGCCAAGGCTTTTTAAAACATTGGCAATAGGCTCAACGAGATCATGACTATAAACACCCATAACTTGAGTCGGCGCTTTTGCCGGATTGGTTAATGGCCCAAGTACGTTAAAAATAGTTCTTATCGCTAATTCTTTGCGTGGACCAATTGCATGCTTCATGGCTGAATGATGCGCTGGTGCAAACATAAAGCCAACACCAATTTTAGCAACACTCTTGCTAATTTGTTCAGCACTCATGTCTAGATTTACACCTGCAGCTTCTAAAACATCAGCACTACCTGATTTTGAAGAGATGGATCGATTGCCATGTTTGGCAACTGATCCACCAGCGGCTGCAACAACAAAGGCGCAGGCTGTAGAAATATTAAACAAACCAAGTCCATCACCACCTGTGCCACACGTATCTACTAAATGTTTTTTGTTGGCAATGGTGACGCCTTTGGCTAATGAGCGCATTACTTTTGCGCTGGCAGTAATTTCAGCCACTGTTTCGCCTTTCATCGAAAGCCCCACTAAAAAAGCACCAATTTGTGCATCAGTGGTTTTTCCGGTCATGATGTCCGTCATTACATCATGCATTTGAGTTTCGTTCAAATCTTGCTTGGCAATGACTGCTTTGATCGCTTGTTGTATATTCATAGATTAATTTTTACTCATTAGAGCTTCAATGTCATTAATGGTTTTGATAAGATTTCCGGTTAAAACGTTGTAGCCAGTTTCTGTTACTAGAACGTCATCTTCAATTCTGATGCCGATATCATTATAAATTGGATTGATTTTATCATCCTTGCGAATGTAAATGCCGGGTTCAACAGTAATCACCATGCCTTTTTCAAAAAGGCGATGTTGTTGATTGTGTTGGTATGCACCAACATCGTGAACATCCATGCCCAGCCAATGCCCTGTGCCATGCATATAAAATTTTGAAAGTGGTTCACCAGGCGTAAGTAGTCCGAGTGATTCAAGCCCTTGTTGAATAATCGCACAGGCAATTTTGTGGGGTTCGTGCACACTAACACCTGGCTTGATACATTCGATGGCAGCTAATTGAGCATCTAAAACAATTTGATAAATACTTTTTTGAGAATCACTGAAGCGACCATTAACCGGAAATACTCGAGTAATATCACTGGCATAGTTATTAAATTCACAACCTGCATCAATTAGCACTAAATCTCCATCAACCAGTACTTGATTGTTTTTAATGTAGTGCAAGATACAAGCATTTTTACCGCCAGCAACAATTGGTGTATAGGCATGCTCAGACTTATTTTTAACAAATTGTGCATCAAAAACGCTTTGTAATTCACATTCAAGCATGCCAGGCTTTACATATTGCATGGCATGTTGATGTGCAATGGTTGAGATGTCAGCCGCTTTTTGCATGGTTTTAATTTCAGAATCATCTTTAATTAAGCGCATTTCGTGCAAGGGTTCTTTTAAGCTTTTGATTGTGTATTTGGCTAGTAAGTTGGTAATTTCTGTATCAAAATCACAAGGCTTTGCATCAAAATATACAACACTATTTTTGTTAATTAATTGAGATAATTGATTATTTATTGTCTTAATATCAAAAGCTTTGTTAAGTTTTAAAGCAGCTGGCGCATTTTCAAGCCCTAGACGCTCACCATCCCAAATTTCACGATCGGGATCCTTATCTCTTAAAAACATAGCATAATGACTACGACTGATAACAGCAACAGCTTCCGGCTCATCAAATCCGGTCAAATAAAAGAAGTCACTGTGCGGGCGAAATGCGAATGTCACATCACCATTTCTGAACTGCTCAGGATTGGTTGAAATAATGATCAATGCATTATCATCCAGCTTGCTTAGTAGTTCTTTTTGTCTGTTTTGATGTATCATTATTTTTCAAGTCAATTTAGTAGCGCAAAGATACCATGAAACACGTCCGCTTGTACCAAGATACCCCTTTGAAAATTAATGATATCTTTCTATTGGACGAATATGCATCGCACCATTTGGCCAAAGTTTTGCGCTTCCCTCAAGGTCAAGATATCACCTTGTTTAATGGCGATGGTTGTGAATATCAAGCAAACGTCCTCAGTGTTAAAAAACGCTGTGAAGTGGAAGTTATTGCTAGCACCATTAATCATAATGAATCCAAACTAACACTAACGTTGGCGCAAGGCATTGCCAAGGGAGAAAAAATGGATTTTTTAATACAAAAGGCTGTGGAACTTGGTGTAAGCCAAATTGTACCAATCTTTACTCAACGTTGCGTGGTTAGACTAAAGAGTGAGAAACTAAAAAAACGCACTCAACATTGGCGCAAAATTATCATTGGTGCTTGTGAGCAGTCAGGTAGGTCAGTTGTACCAACCTTGTTTGATCCAATGGATTTTGCAGATTTTATTGAGCAAGATTTTGGTCATAGGTTTGTACTCCATCATCGCGCCCAACAGTCTTTACTGGAATGTGAATCTATGTCACAAGCAACAATTATTATTGGCCCTGAAGGTGGGTTAAGTGATGTTGAAATTGAACATGCTGTTGAATGTGGTGCGCAGCCACTGCTGTTAGGTGCTAGAGTGCTAAGAACAGAAACCGCATCATTGGCAGCAATTGCCAATATGCAGTTGTTATGGGGTAGTTAGTGTTTTTAACGCTTGTTGAATTGGCTCTAGCACATGGGCTAATTTTTTACGAATAGCTGAACCTGTTAAATTGTGCGCCGAAATGGTGCTAACCACTAGCTTTTCACTAACACCTGCTAACAATAATCTTGCATCAAGCTTGTCTTGTTCGTTATCGGCATTAAGTGACAAATCGCTAACTTGATTGGTAATTTTTTCAATGGTATTTTGCGTACTAATATCTTGATGTGACATGTATTGGCCTAATACTTCTAGCGCACGATACAAAACGTATTCTTGATTGATCTTTTTAAGAATATGGTCAAGTGTTGTTAAGAATAGTTGCGACTGTTGATTGTTGATTATTTGTAAATCGGAGTGTTCGTAGTTTGGTATTTTTAGGTTAAATTCATTTGGTAAATTGCCACGCATGCGCTCGACAAAGCCCACTAAAAATGCGGTTTTTCTTTGCCCTTGCTTCCAAAGTCTATCTTTATCTTTCTGCTCTATTAGTCCTTCTTGCAAAACCAGACTAGTGGTATCGATAAGCTGCTCAATATCGTCAACAAAAGGTAAAAATTCCAACAGATATTGGGCAATCTCTCGGCCAGTTTGAGTGTTTAGAACAAAAGGCTTAGTGAGTAAAAAACGTCCAATTTCAGCCTGATTATCGGTATTGGTGGCACACCACCATGTGAGCTTAAGTAAGTCGTTGTCTAAATTGGTAGAATTCGAAACAGCAACAACCGCCTCAACTTCACCCAGTTTTAATAGTGATGTTAAGTTGGATGATTCTACTTGCCCCATTCTAGACCAGCGCTTTAAATATGATGGGTAGCCGCCCATGGCGCCAAGCACCTGAGTGACCAATAGCTTTTTAACTTCCTTGATGTAGACTTCGCTATCGCCACTAGGTTTTAGTGCAATAATTTGCTCTTTAAATTGAGCATTAAGCCCAACTACTGTTAGCTTGTAAGTATCAATGCGTATTGCTACTGAGGTTGCAATAAGAACGTTGAGCTTAAGAATGTCTTCAGGTTCGAGCATTAATTAATAATCTATTTAATTGTGATAAAGAATTGGAGGCAAAAGAATCTTTAAAAATAATCAAGGAGCGCTCGCCGATGTTGATTATCACCAGGAAGCGTGACTGATAGGCGCAGTAAACATAAGGATATTTACGTTCTTTTCCGCTATTATCTATTGTGACAATCGTATTGCCATCTAGGAAAAAGGTACGAATGGAATTTGTTTTTTTAAGAAAGATATGATCATTTAAATATTGGAAATGAATACCCAGAGCAAGGCTAAATATTAAACTTGCATAGAAGTTAAAACCATAAAGCCAAACACACAAAAACGTAAACCCATGAATAATAAGCGAAAGACCAAAATACAAGCTTGAAGCCTGAAGTTTAAACGTTACTTGTTCAGTCACTATCGCCCAGTTCCACACCCAGTTCACCTGCTCGATCAAAAGCAGCGCGCATGGCATGTGCAACGATCAAATCAAAATCTTGATCCTGAAAAGACTCTATGGCCGCTTGTGTGGTGCCGTTAGGGGAGGTAACTTTACCACGTAATTCATGGGCAGAGTCTGTTGATGCATCTGCCATCATGCTTGCGCCTAATGCGGTTTGAATGCTGAGGGCTTGTGCTGTTTTTTCATCTAACCCTAATGCAACGCCCGCATTACTCATGGATTCGATCATTAAGAAAAAATATGCAGGACCACTGCCAGATAGTGCTGTTACCGCATCAAGCATATCTTCTTCTTCAACCCATAGACTTTGCCCAACGCTACTTAAAATATCACCAGCCAGTTCTTTTTGAGATGTACTAACATTTTCATTGGCAAATAAGCCAGTGACACCCTGATTAAGCAGAGCTGGAGTATTAGGCATGGTGCGCACAATTGGCTGATTGCCACCAAGCCAACGGTTGATATCTCGCACGCGTACGCCTGCAGCAATTGAAACAATTAGCGCTCCAGGTTTTATTGATTCTGTTATTTGATGACAAACGATTGATAATATTTGCGGCTTAACCGCCAGCACGATCACATCACAATGAGTGGCAAGTTCAATATTATCCGTAAATACTTCAAGGTTAAATTCATCTTTTCGCAAGGATAATAGCGACTCATTGGTATCGCTGAGTTTAATTTGCTCAGCACTAATACCATTATTAATAAGTCCAGAAATGATTGCGTAGGCCATATTGCCTGCGCCAATAAAACCAATTGTTGTTGAGTTTTGCATTACAATGTTTTTTAAATTTAGTCTGAGACTATTCTACCAAATTAACCAAAGAGGTATTTAACGTGAGTACAAAAAAATTCAATCCAAAATTAATCATGATCGATGTTGATGGAACCTTAGTAGACAGTGTGCCAGATTTGTCTTACTGTGTAGATGAAACTATGAAAGCCATGGGTAGAGATACCTGGGGTGAGGCGCAAGTGCGTCATTGGGTAGGTAACGGCGTGCCTAAATTAGTAGAAAGATCTTTAACGGGTGAGTTAGAAGGTACACCAGTTAAAGAAGATTTTGACAAGGCTTATCCGATTTTTCTAGAACTATATGCAAAAAATACTTCAGTGCGTTCGTGCTTATACGATGGCGTTAAAGAGGGGCTAGATTATATGCAGGCTCAAGGTTACACGCTCGGTTGTGTAACCAATAAAGCCGAGCAATTCACGCTACCACTTTTGAAAGATTTGGGTATTTTTGATTATTTTGGTATTGTTGTGTCGGGCGACACATTGGCTAAGAAAAAGCCAGATCCTTTGCCACTACTTCACAGTGCTGAATTTTTTGGTATTGATCCTAAAGATTCATTAATGTTGGGCGATTCAGTGAGCGATGTAAAAGCTTCACGCGCAGCTGGTTTTGAAATCATCTGTATGTCATATGGCTATAATCATGGCGATGATATTCGTGATACTAATCCTGATTTGGTGATTGACTCAATGGCTGAATTAACTAGCCACCTGTAAGTCATTATGTCTGTTTAGCTAACAGCTCCGATTCAACCTAAATATCAGTACAATGTGTTTAAGAGACCTTTAAATTAGATATTTTAAATGAGCACATTCGACCAAACTCATATTTGGCATCCGTATGCCAAAGTACCCAATCCGGACAATACTTATAAAGTATTGTCAGCCGATGGCGTTTATTTAAATCTGGATAACGATAAGCGCGTTGTTGATGGTATGAGTTCTTGGTGGAGTGCCATTCATGGTTACAATCACCCAGCTCTTAACAAAGCAGTTACAACACAATTGGGTAGAATGTCACATGTGATGTTTGGTGGTTTGACACATGAACCTGCCATTACACTTGCCCAAACCTTGGTTGAGTTGACACCAGATAGCTTAACCAAGGTATTTTTTACTGATTCGGGCTCTGTTGCTGTTGAGGTGGCGCTTAAAATTGCTCTGCAATATTGGCACAACAAGGGTCGATCGGACAAGCATAAATTTATCACCATACGTGGTGGATATCATGGTGATACTTTTGGTGCTATGAGCGTATGTGATCCAGATAATGGCATGCATCATCTATTCTCAGGTGTATTGCCTAAGCATTATTTTGTAAAAAGTCCATCGATGGTGGCAATGGATGAGGCATTGTTAGACTTAGAGGAAACTTTAAAAGCACATTCAAGTAATATTGCAGCCATGATTTTGGAGCCTGTAGTGCAAGGTGCAGGTGGTATGCGTATTTACAATCCACAATATCTAATCAAGGCCAAAACTCTTTGTCAGCAACATAAAGTGCTATTTATTTTGGATGAAATTGCGACTGGATTTGGACGAACAGGCGAGTTATTTGCTTTGGAGTATGTAGACGTTGAGCCAGATATTCTTTGTCTAGGTAAGGCGTTAACAGGCGGGTATATGACATTAGCTGCAACACTAACTAGTGATGAGATATCAAATACGGTTGGCACACTCATGCATGGTCCAACGTTCATGGCCAATCCGTTGGCCTGTAGTGTGGCTAATGCCAGTATTGACCTATTATTAAACTCCCCATGGCAAGATAATATTGCTAATATTGAAGCAATATTAAATAGCGAATTATCCTCATTACGCACTGAAGATAATGTGGCTGACGTGCGTATATTGGGCGCTATTGGTGTAGTGGAATTAACTCATGATATCGATATAGAAAAAGCACAGCAACTATTAATTGGGCAAGGTGTTTGGCTTAGACCGTATGGGAAACTGCTCTACACTATGCCACCTTTTACCATTAGCAAACAAGAATTATTAAGCGTGACTAACGCCATGAAAACCGTGATTAAAGAATTATAAGGAAACTATTATGAAGAAGCTATTGTTACTATTGAGTTTATTGCCACTGTTTTCACAAGCAGCTGATTACGAAAAAGTAAGTGTAGAGGTGACTGCTGAACATCTAAATGGCAGTGCGTACTATATCCCAGGTTTATCGGGCTCTGCAACAGAATACGAAGGCTTTATTTCTAATGCTGGTTTTGTCATAACCAACGAAGGTGTAGTTGTATTTGATGGCCTAGGCACACCTTCATTGGCCGACGCCATGCTCAAGGAAATTCGTAAGCTAACCGACAAGCCGATTAAACTGGTAATTGTAAGTCATTATCATGCAGACCATATCTATGGCTTGCAAGTGTTTAAAGAGCAGGGTGCGCAAATTTGGGCACCTAAAGGCACTTGGGATTATCTAGATTCAGAAACAGCAGAAAGCCTACTAGACTCAAGACGTACCGCGTTATATCCTTGGGTAAATGATGAAACCTATCTAGTCAAGCCCGACCGTATTATTGACCAAGACACTGAATTTTCATTAGGTGATAATCAATTCTTATTGACTTATTTTGGCAAGGTCCATTCAGAAGGTGATATGTCTCTTTTGAGCTTAAACGATCAAACACTTTATAGCGGCGATCTAATCTTTGAAGGTCGCATTCCTTTTGTGGGCGATGCTCACATTATTAAGTGGGCAAAAACACTAGACCGACTACGCAATATTGAAATGGAATATTTTGTTCCTGGCCATGGAATGGCCTCAGACCAGCCCCAAGAGACCATGGATTTAACCTATCGATATCTCAATTTCTTGATTAAGCAGTTAAGCGTTGCCGTTGATGAAATGACACCATTTGATGAAACTTACACGGCAATCGATTGGTCAGAATTCGAAGATGAGCCAGCTTTTGATGTGGCAAATCGCAAGAACGCATATGCTGTATATTTGTATTTAGAGCGTGTGCTAGATTAGCTATCAATCAATCGGATCAACATCCAGATACCAGCGTACTTTATTTTTGAGTTTAATAGTGTCAACGTGTTGATTAAAGGTGGCCAACATCTGATGAAGTGCCGATCGATCGTTTGATTGTAGGTATAGGTTAAAGTAATAATAGTCAGCTTTTTTCTCAATCGAGTTGGCTACAGGGCCCCAGATTTCTACCGTATCCATGTTGATATTTTTAAGCAATCCAGCTACCTCTTGTAAAAATTCCTGAGCATTTTGCTTATTTTTAGCATTGGCACAAAGTAGTGCTTGATGGGCAAAAGGTGGCATTGCAGCACTCATACGTTGCTTAAGTAGGCCACTAGCAAACTGAGTATATCGATTAGACAATACATAATTAAACATTGGATGGTCTGGGTAGCGTGTTTGAATCACCACTTCGCCTTGTTCTAGCCCTCTGCCCGCACGTCCAGATACTTGAATGAGCAGCTGAGCCAAATACTCCGTTGCACGAAAGTTAATGGATAAAAATCCACCGTCAATGTCTAAAATTCCAACCATGGCTAAATTTGAAAAATCATGACCTTTGGCCAGCATTTGAGTGCCAACAATAATGCAAGGATCGCCTGAGTTTATTTTTTCTAAATGTTGCGCTAGGGCTTTTTTACGCCTAGTAGTATCACGATCAATTCTGATAATTGGTGTATCAGGAAAATGTGAACCAAGTGTTTCTTCAAGTCGCTCAGTGCCGTAGCCATATACCTCAAGGGTAGATTGGGAGCAATCAGGGCAAGTTTGTTCTGGCATTTTTTCATCACCACAATGGTGACATTTAAGGCGATTAATATGACGATGATAAATCATCGAAGCATTGCAGTGGCTACATTCAGATTTCCAGCCACACTCCGTGCAAAAATACACTGGTGCATAACCGCGACGGTTAATAAACAGCATAACCTGCCTTCCCTTGGCAAGATATTGTTGCATTTTTTCAATTAATAATTTTGATAGAGCCCCGTCAAAATTACTTCGCATATCAATTAAGCTTACTTTTGGCATGATAGCGCCACCTGCTCGATTGGCCAATGTTAGGCGTGTGAGCTTATTATCCATGGCATTTTTTAAGCTTTCTAACGAGGGTGTTGCAGTGCCAAGTACTAGCGGGATGTCGGCTTGTTTTGCGCGAATAAAGCTTAAATCACGAGCGGAATAGCGGAAGCTTGATTGTTGCTTAAAAGAGCCGTCATGCTCTTCATCAACAATGATTAAGCCTAAATTAGGCATTGGTGCAAAAATAGCACTACGCGTACCCAAGATAACGCCAGCTTGAGTTTCTTTAGCCAATAAATAGGCATCGAGTTTTTGAGTCTCATTGAGCTGTGAATGAATGGCAACTACGCGTGTATCAAGGCGTGATTCAAATCTAGAAATCATTTGTGGAGTAAGGCCAATCTCTGGCACTAAGACTAACACCTGTTTTCCTTGGTTAAGAATTTCTTGAGTAATTCGTAAATAAACTTCGGTTTTTCCACTACCAGTTACGCCATGTAGTAAAAATCCATGATAAGCATTTTTCTTAGCAAGAATAACCTTGATGGCACGATCTTGCTCTTCAGTAATATCAAAATCAGGCGCTTGAATTTTGTTTGGTAATCCGATGACTTTTTTAATCACTGCGGGTTTACCAAGGCGCAAATTTTTAGGCATTGCGGCTAATAGAACCTCGCCAATTGGGTGATGGTAATATTTGGCAGCCCAGAATAAAAAATTTAAAATTGGCGCATCCAAAATTGGTGATTCATCCAGAACTTCTTCAACAGATTTTAGTTTTTTAAACTCGCTTTTGTCTTTATTGCTAAGCACAATGCCTATGACTTTTTTGGCGCCAAAAGACACTTTGACTCGTACACCAGCTTCTATCTCTTGATCATAAAGGTAATCAAAGGTTCGGTGTAATGGGACAGAAATTGCAACTTCAACGATTGCCATTAAGAGCTAAATTAATGCGATAAAATAAATCATTTTATTCTTAAAAACCCAACTATGGTTGTCATTCAAAACAGTATTAAAGATACCTCTATCAATGAAGAAAACTTAATCGATACATTGCAGCAAGTGATTAATGATCTTGGCAAGGGTGAAAGTGAATTACTAATTCGTATGGTTGGTAAGAATGAAATTAAAAATTTAAACAAAACCTATCGAAACCAAGATAAGCCAACTAACGTACTATCATTTCCTAGCGACTTACCAATTGAAATTGATGAGGAGATTTTGGGTGATGTGGTGATTTGCCTCGAAGTGGTAAAACAAGAAGCACAAGATCAGCAAAAAACATTTTTAGATCATCTGACTCATATGGCTGTCCACGGTACGCTACATCTACTGGGTTATGACCATATTGAGGATGATCAGGCAAAAATCATGGAAAGCTTAGAAGTGAAAATTCTAGATCGTTTACAAGTAAAAAATCCATACTTATAAAAAATTTTTGAAAACTACTATTCTGCGTGTTCCATGTGCCCAAGTCGCTCCATGGCACGTAATTCATCATTAATATAGTACATTTTTAATGAATTTCGCTCCCATGGCGGGATTCCAGCTTCTTGCAAGACCTTTTTAAGGGATTGCGAGTGTTTTTTCCCGGGTAATTTAATGCGTAGACCTTCGATACGATAGCGAATAGAAAAATTTGGTAAATTTTCTAAATCGGCCTGAATAGGGCATTCATCTAAATTATTGTCTTCTCGCTCATCAATAAAATACAACTGCGACTGATAGCGTCTAATTTTAAAATCACCCCATTGCACCAAGGGGCTGGCGTCAGCTTTTGCACCGATTAAATCAATAATTTGATTCATAATCTTATCACTAGGAGATAAAAAGCCAAGACCATTTAAATGGTGGCGTAGAACATTCTTCATGCGATGAGTTTCAAGCTTGATTAGCGCTTCAATTTGAATACGACCATTGTCGTTAATGATGTTGTTTGCCAATAGATCAATATTGGATAGCTCTCGTGTAAGCTTAAGTGCTTCAGATTGATGTTTGGCGCTTCTAGCTAAGGTTTTTGTTAAATTTTTATACACCTTTTCAAGAGCCGGAATGATATCAATACGCAGGTAATTACGCCTAAAATTGGTATTTTTGTTGCTATCGTCTTCAATCCAGTTGAGTTTATGCTTATTTGCATAATCCAAAATTTGCTGCTTTTCAATGGTTAACATTGGTCGATAATGCCATCCTCTTCCTAAGGTTTTTTGCCTAGGCATACTGGCAAGTCCTGCTACACCTGAGCCACGAAACAATTGCAACAACAATGTTTCTGCTTGATCATTTTGATGGTGTGCAGTGCACAAAACTTCATTATCTTTTAAATCACACGATAGTGAAAAATAACGTTTTTTACGTGCACTTTCCTCAATGTTAGTTAGTTTTTCTAGATTAATATCAATATTTTTATAGGGAATATTGAGTTTTACACATAAATTTTGACAAAACAGATGCCACTCATTGCAATGCTTGGAGAGATGATGATTACAATGAATAGCTCTTAGAGAATCAGGATAGTGGTTGTGTAAATAATGCAGTAATACAATTGAATCGACGCCACCACTTAGACCAAGAACAATTTGCTTGCCCTCGAGATAAGAATCTTTATTCTTTAAACTTTCCAAAGCCAAGTAGTTTTTCTTGTCTGTTAAGTAACAATTCTTCTGTTGACAGCTTTTTGATGCTGTTCAATTCTTCGATTAATGCAGATCTTAGCAAGGTTTTTGCTTCACTTGGATCACGATGTATACCGCCTAATGGCTCATTGATAACAACATCAACTAAGCCTTCTTTTTTCAGATGGACAGAAGTTAGTTTAAGTGACTCTGCAGCTAAATTAGCTTTTGATGCATCCTTATAAAGAATAGAGGCACAGCCTTCTGGTGAGATAACTGAATAAATGCTATATTCAAACATCATCATTGTATCTGCTACACCAATGGCTAAAGCGCCACCAGACCCACCTTCGCCAATGACTACTGAAATAATTGGTGTAGCCAGTGTTGACATTTCGAATAGATTTTTAGCAATGGCTTCAGATTGGCCGCGTTCTTCCGCACCGATTCCTGGATAGGCACCTGGCGTATCAATAAATGTAATGATAGGCATGTTAAATTTTTCTGCCATTTTCATTAGGCGTAAAGCCTTTCGATATCCTTCAGGGCGTGGCATTCCAAAATTGTATTTAAGTTTTTCTTGAGTTGATCGGCCTTTTTGCTGGCCAATGAACATAACTGGTTGGCCGTCTAGCTTTGCAATACCGCCTACAATCGCATGATCATCACCATATGCTCGATCGCCATGTAATTCAGTAAATTCTTCAAATACATCATTAATATAATCTAACGTGTAAAGGCGTTTTGGGTGGCGTGCTAATTGTGAAATTTGCCAATCAGATAATGAAGAGAATATCTTTTTAGTGAGCGCAATGCTTTTTGTCTGTAGCGCCTCCAATTCTTCGACGATATCAACTTTTACTTTAATATCGTGGAGTGCTTCAATTTTCCCTTCTAAGTCAGCAATCGGCTGTTCGAAATCAAGATAGTCTAAATTCATATCGCGTTATAATCGTTATTTTGAATAATATTTAAATTATAGCAGATGGACTTACTCACGCTACTATCTTTAGCCTTTGCAACATTTGTTTATGCAATCTCTCCAGGGCCTGGATTGTTTGCTGTATTGGCAACTTCAACACGCTATGGGCCTGTTGCAGCGTTGTGGCTTTCAGTAGGACATGTAATTGGCGATATCTTGTATGTATCAATCGCTATGTTTGCGCTTAGCATCTTGGCACAAACAATCGAGCAAAGCATGGTTTATGTTAAATTTTTTGGAGCGGCATATTTACTTTATGTTGGCTATCAGCAGTGGCAATCTAAAGGGGTTAGTTTTTCTGTTAAAAATGATAAAAAATCCACACTAAAATTGTTACTTGCAGGTTTTGTGGTGGGCGGAACCAATCCAAAAACTATTATTTATTATTTGTCATTTTTGCCTATCTTTATCGATTTAAACAATCTGACACTGGCTACTGAAATTGAGGTAATTATAGTAGTTGGTATCACTGTTTTATTTGTATTGAGCTTAGCCAATATATTGGGACTGAAGTTGCGAAAGCACATTGAAAACCCAGTTGTTATTCAAAAGGTTAATACAATCACAGGTATTACTATGATGTTGGTTGGTGTTTTTGTGGCCTTATACTAGTCATTAAGTATGACTGAATTTTGGATTTATTTGTCTTTCTAATGCTATTGTTGGCGCTTAATAATATTAAATTAAGTGTTTTTATCAAGAATGACAAAGACAAAGCGTAAAATAAATAACTATGAATATTGACATAATCAAGAGAATAACATGGATGTAATTTACTGGTTAATTCCAAGTATGATTTTTGTTGGTGTTGTTCTCGTTGTGCTTTTAATGATGGGGGTTAAGAGTGGTCAGTTTGAAGATCTAGAAGGCGAAGGGCAACGCATATTGTTTGACGAAGATGTAGATGTTAAGTCGGTTGAGAAAAAAAACAAATAATTAGTCTTGACATTCGTATGTCTTTGTAGATAATTCGCAATTAATTAGACAACAAAAAAACATAGGTAGCAACATGGCAAAAAGCATTATTGACGGTTTATTTGGAAAGTCTCCAATAAGCCCATTGCAGCAACATATGACAAGTGTTCATTCTTGTATCTCTGAGTTAACGGGATTTATGGTTGCTATTCATGCCCAAGATTGGGACACGGCAGAATCAATTAGATCTTTGATTGGCGATAAAGAAGGTGAGGCAGATAAACTTAAAAAGAAGTTGCGCATGGGTTTGCCATCAACTTTTATGATGCCTTTTTCACGTCGTGATTTATTAGATTTATTGCTAATTCAAGATTCAATTGCTAATCTAACTAAAGATGTTTCAGGTTTAATGGTTAATCGCAAAATGAGATTGCCAGATGAGATTGCTGACGACATGATTGAATTAACCGATGTTTGCATTCAAACTTCAGCGGCCGCTTTGAAAGCGGTTAACGAATTGGACGAAGTGCTAGAAACTGCTTTTGGTAATCGTGAGCGCAGACTGGTTAGTTCAATTATTAGTGATATTAACGATCTAGAAAGCAGATCAGACAAAATTCAGCATGTTATTCGTACAAAACTATTTCCGTTAGAAGCTGGCCTTCCTCCTGTTGATGTGATGTTTTATTATCGCGCAGTAGAGTGGTTGGGCGAATTAGCCGATGCCGCACAAAAAGTAGGCTCACGCCTTGAAGTGTTACTTTCTAAATAGCAAGCTAGAGGACTGATCATGGAAATTATTGCAAATTACGGTGATATTTTACTAATGCTGGCAGTGGCATTTGGCTTATTTATGGCTTGGGGTGTTGGTGCTAACGACGTGGCAAATGCCATGGGAACTTCGGTAGGTTCTGGCGCAATTACCATTAAGCAAGCAATTATTATTGCGGTTATCTTTGAGTTTGCTGGCGCTATATTGGCTGGTGGCGAGGTAACAGCAACAATTCGTAAAGGTATTTTAGATGCTTCGGTCTTTACAGATAGCCCGCATTTATTGGTTTATGGTATGTTAGCATCGCTCTTGGCAGCAGGAACTTGGCTAATGATTGCATCTAGTTTTGGCTGGCCAGTATCAACCACCCACTCAATTGTAGGCGCTATTGTTGGTTTTGGTGCAGTAGGCGTTGGTGTTGATGCGGTGGCTTGGGATAAAGTAGGTTCTATTGTCATGAGCTGGATTGTTTCACCATTGATTGCCGGCACACTTGCCTTTATGCTGTTTAGAAGTTTGCAAAATCTAATTATTGATACCAAGCATCCATTTGATAATGCTAAAAGGTATGTACCTTTTTATATGTTCTTGGTGGGCTTTGTTATTTCACTGGTGACAATTTTTAAAGGGCTTAAGCATGTTGGCCTGCATTTTGATTTGGGTACTAGCTATTTGTTGGCGCTAGGCTTTGGCTTGTTGGTTATGCTGGTGGGTACTATTATTATTCGTCGCATTAAGGTTGATCCTGCTGAAAACGAAGATTTTCACTTCACTTCAATGGAAAGAATTTTTAGTGTTCTGATGATTATTACCGCAGCAGCAATGGCTTTCGCTCATGGATCTAATGATGTGGCAAATGCTATTGGCCCATTAGCAGCGATTTACAGTGTTATTGAAAGTGGTGGAATGATCGGTGCTAAGAGTGCATTGCCAGTTTGGGTATTGCTAGTTGGTGGTGGTGGTATCGTATTTGGTTTGGTCACTTATGGCCATAAGGTAATTGCTACGATCGGTACAGGAATCACTCAGTTAACACCATCACGCGGCTTTGCTGCAACATTAGCAGCAGCATCAACGGTGGTTATTGCTTCGGGCACAGGCTTGCCAGTATCAACAACCCAAGTATTAGTGGGTGCGGTACTAGGTGTTGGTTTGGCGCGTGGTTTGGCGGCATTAGATACACGTATGATTAATAAGATATTCCTTTCATGGCTGGTCACTTTGCCAGCTGGTGCGGTTATGTCTATTATATTTTTCTTTATACTTAAAGGCATTTTTGGAGCGTAATTATGACATTAGATGAAATTCAAACAAAGCTAGAGGCAGCTATTGAAGGTGCAACTGTTACCATGCAGGGTGACGGCTGTAATTGCTCAACCTTAGTAGTTTCTCCGGCATTCGAAGGAATGGGGTTGTTGGCTAGGCAGAGAATGGTGTTGGCAGCTGTACGCACAGAAATTGATTCCGGTGAGTTGCATGCGCTAAGCATTAAAGCTCGCACACCTGAAGAGACCGCTTAGTTTTATTCGTTTTCGTGTGTTGCTAACACATGAACATGTTGCTCGAAATCAATCATTATGCTGATATTGATTGGTCGACAGCAAACAGAGCAGTCCTCAATATAGCTTTGCTCAAACTCTGAGCAATCCACCTCTATTTCAATTATTTCGCCACAATATGGGCAATCAATTGAATGCGACTGTATTTCATTCATTGATATTCCTATCGTCTAAATCTTTCATAATGGCCTCTCGAATATCAATTGAGTAATTGATCCATCCGCTAATTTCACTGCTATGGCGCTTACAACCAACACAATAGTTAGATTTGTTGTATTTGCAAATACCAACACACGGGGTTTTAATGGGTTTATTTTCGTTCATTTGCTCATTATAATTTGCTAATACACTTTGCACGGTAAAATACACAGCTTTATTTAAAGACAATTATATTATGGGCTTTACAAAATTAGGTTTATCGGACACCATTCTAGAGGCAATAAAAAAGAAGGGTTACGACACGCCATCACCCATTCAAGAAAAATCTATCCCCTTAATTTTAGAGGGCAAGGATGTTATGGCTGCGGCGCAAACCGGCACAGGAAAGACAGCTGGCTTTACGTTGCCGATTTTGCAGCTATTGTTAAAAGGTCAGCCAACCAAATCAAATCAAGTTCGCACATTAATCCTTACGCCAACTCGTGAGCTGGCTGCACAAGTTCAAGAAAGTGTTAGAACATATGGACAAGGCCTTCCACTTAAATCAGCGGTAGTTTTTGGCGGTGTTAAGATTAATCCACAAATGCAAAAACTTCGTGGTGGTGTTGATATTCTAGTGGCAACACCTGGTCGATTAATTGACCTATATTCACAAAATGCAGTGAAGTTTGATGAGTTAGAAATCATCGTATTTGATGAAGCTGATAGAATGCTAGATATGGGATTTTTCCCTGATATTAAGCGAATTTTAAAGTTTTTACCTGCTAAAAGACAGACGTTAATGTTCTCAGCCACCTTTTCTGATGAGATTAGAAAGCTAGCAAAAACCTTAGTTAATAATCCTGTTGAAATTTCTACAGCAGTGCGTAATACAACGGTTAAATCGGTTAAGCAATGGGTTCATCCAGTTGACAAGTCTAAAAAACAAGCGCTTTTAGCTAAGTTAATTGAAGACAATGCTTGGTATCAAGTATTGGTGTTTAGTCGTACCAAGCATGGCGCTAACCGTATTGCCACACAACTTGGCAAGAAGGGTATTTCAGCTACGGCCATTCATGGCAATAAGTCTCAAGCTGCGCGCACAAGAGCGCTTGCTGATTTTAAAAATGGCAAGGTGAATGTATTGGTAGCAACAGATATTGCCGCTCGAGGTATCGATATTGTTGAACTTCCACATGTGGTTAATTTTGACCTTCCTCATGTGCCTGAAGATTATGTACACCGTATTGGTCGTACCGGTAGAGCGGGCTCAAAAGGTGAAGCAATCTCATTGGTAAGTGCAGATGAAATTAAGCAATTGTTTGATATTGAGCGTTTAACTCAAGTCAAGTTGGAGCGAATTATGGTGGATGATTTTGTGCCGGATCATAACTTGCCCGATTCTCCAAAAAACATGCCAAAGCCAAGAAACAAAAAGCCTAAAAAGGATAATAAGCGTAACAAGCCAAGATACGGAAAAGATAGTAATTCTGCTGAAAATAAATCTAAAAAGAAAAAAGGGTTTTGGGGCAATAAGCCAAATAAAAAATCTAATAATAATTCTGATCAAAGCAGAGGTAAAAAAAATGACAGGTAAATTGTCAATGTTGCTAGCAGTATTTTTTATGTCAATGTCTGCACAGGCTGGATTATGGGAAAAAATGACTACCATGGGCACTGAAACTATTAAGCCAAGCTCTGAGTATTTGATTGAAACTGCTGGTTGGAATATTCGTGTGTATGAATGGATTCCCGCTGATAATCCTAATGCACGCTGTATGTTTGCTGCAGGCTCGCAAAAAGGTGGTGTTGCTTGTTATTCGATCAATGATTAATAAATGTTCGCCGTTGAATTACTGATTGTTATTGTATTGGTGGTAATTGTATTTTATTTATTAAAAGACAAATTATAGATTTGTAAATTATCATGCCCAGCCCTATCATTATTACAATTGTAGAATCTATATTATTTCCAGATTATAGTGGCTTGTATCAGCAATACAATCTTTCGGAGCGTCGAGTAAACAGTATTCGAAAGGCGCTTACCTTGATTAAAAAACAACCTATAGATTTTATAGTGGTGGAATTTTTCTATGCCTATAGTACAAACTACAGTGGCATCTATAAATCTAATATAGAAGTTCTATTGGTTAGCCTTATTAAATACTCTCCAAAAACTAAGGTAATTGTACTGGCAAACAAAAAAGAAATAAAGCATATTGATGTTCTTGCTGCGGTGGATTATCCATTACACGGTGTTTTGCAACTTCCCACTTCATTGGCTCAAATGAAGGCTTTAATCGAAATTTTATAAAGTAAATTAAAACAACTGAATAAAGCTCTTATAGTATTTTTTAAAGTCTAAGTACTAATATATTTTTACAATAATGGCAATTCCTGATTCTATTGGTATTTATGCCAATTTGCTAAGAATTTTGTAGTTAATATTGTATTAATACACTACAATAACTTAATTGTATTTATTGGCGCCGGTTAATTGATTCCTTTATTTAAATTAAAACTCTTAAGATTTATCGTAAGTCTTTGTTTTTTGAGTTTATCTTCTGTGTCCCTCGCCAAAGAAATTTCAATAGCTGTTTTGGCATTTTCTGGCACAGAGTATGCCATTCAGACTTGGCAGCCAACCATAGACTATTTGAATCGACACATGCCTGAACATGAATTTAGTGTGGTTGCAATAGAGCCAAGCGATATAGCATTGTTAGAGAAGCTAGTGGAGCAACAAAAAGTAGATTTTGTTATTACTCAGCCAATTAACTTTGTTGAGTTGCAAGTCAAGTATGGTGCCACCAGCATTTTGACTTTGGTAGATGAATCAAAGTATGCTAAGTTTGGTTCTGTCATCTTTACACACGCTGATAGTGATATTACTAACTTATCTGAGGTTGATGGCCGTTCTATTGCAGGTGCAACACCTAAGGGTTTAGGTGGCTGGTTAATTGGATATAACGAATTAATTAACCAGGGCGTTAATGTGCTTGAGAGCTCAGATGTGTCCTATTTAGGCGTGCAAGAGAATATTGTTAATGCGGTATTAAGCGGCGCAGTTGATGTTGGCATTGTGAGAACAGGTGTTATTGAAAGACTGGCTAAAAAAAATCAAATAACATTAAGAGACATAAAAATAATTAATGCTCAAATAGTGGAAAACTTCCCTTATCTTTTGAGTACTTCGTTATATCCAGAATGGGCTTTTGTGAAAGCAGGTCATGCGTCTAAACGTATTGCAAAAGATATTGCCGCAACACTTCTGAATATGCCGCCAGGATCAAAAGAGGCTATGGCCAGAGGTTATTGGGAATGGGTAACCCCAATTGACTACCAGCCAATTCACAATTTGATGCAAAAACTACGTATTGGTGTTTATGAAAACTACGGCAAGATTAGTCTTTTGCAATATATCAAAGATAACTTGCTAATGTCTACATTAGTAGCTTTTTTGTTATTAGTGGCAATCATTTCAGGCCTTTGGGTGTTAAGGTTGAATGGAAAATTGAAGCAGGTGAATTTTTTTGTTGAACAGCAAAATGATATGATGCTTAATTCTGTATCTGAAGGTATTTATGGTGTTAATACATCGGGGCACTGTACCTTTGTTAATCAGTCATTAACCAATATTACCGGCTGGGAAGAGGCGGATATGATTGGCAAAATGCAACATGATATTCTTCATCATACACATGCAGATGGCAGCGCTCATCCTAGTGACGAATGCCCGGTGTATCAAACATTTAAGGACGGTATTACTAGATTTATAAGAGAAGATGTCTTTTGGAAAAAGAACGGGGATAGTTTTTTTGTTGAATATAGCGTAACTCCAGTCAAAGATACCTTGGACAATATTACCGGCAGTGTTGTGGTATTTAGAGATATTACTGATCGTTTAGAGCAGAAACAATTGGAACAAACGCACAGACGTGAGCTTGAGCATATTAATCGATTAAACACGATGGGAGAGTTGGTAACCGGTATAGCGCATGAATTAAATCAGCCACTAACAGCGATTGCAACTAGCGCTTTCGCAAGTTCTAAAATGATAGAGGCAGGTAAATGCTCTACTGAAAAAATGTTGGATGTTTTTGAGGTTATATCCTTACAAGCAGAGCACGCAGCAGGTGTTATTCGACATATGAGAAAATTAAGTGATAAAGCTCAAGTTGAGCGGTCGATGATTGACATTAACAGTCGAATTAAGGGTGTGGTTACCTTAATATCAACCAATATTAAAGATGCTCATGTCAAATTGGTGCTTAATTTAACAAGCAATATTCCAGAATTTTTGGCCCAGCCAATTCAGATTGATCAAGCATTAATAAATTTATGTAAAAATGCAATTGATTCAATGGTTGACAGCACTTCTAATAGGACTTTAACTATTTCAACAAAGGTGAGTGGAAAAATACTTGAAATATCTATAGAAGATTCGGGCAGTGGTATTGACGCAGAAATGCAGAAGCGTTTATTTGACTCGTTTGCATCTCAAAAAAAGGATGGCATGGGGCTAGGCTTGTCAATTACTCGTAGTATTATTGAGAGGCATTATGGTAATCTGTATTTATCAAGCACTTCAAAAAAAGGCTCTATTTTTATAATTAACTTACCTTTGGAAATGAATAAAATATGAATGAAAACCAAACTGTTTTTATTGTAGATGATGAAAAATCTGTCCGCGATTCGATTAAGTTTTTGATGGAGTCTATTGGCTTACAAGCAAAAGTATTTTCCTCAGCACAAGAGTATTTGGATCAATTTGATACTAATGCACCTGGCTGTCTTATTACCGATATTAGAATGCCTATGATGAGCGGCCTAGATTTGCAGCAAAAGTTATCAGAGAATACGCTACATCCACCAATTATTATGATTACTGGCCATGGAGATGTGCCAATGGCTGTTAGTGCAATTCAACAGGGTGCGGTCGATTTTGTAGAAAAGCCGTTTAACAATCAAAAGTTGCTTGATATAGTCTATAAAGCCTTAGAAATTGATGCAAAGTGTAGAGGTGAAAATATAAAACTTGGTGATATACAGCAAAAATACCAATATTTAACCGATAAAGAGAGGCAAGTTTTCGAGTTAATTATTAAAGGTATCCTGAATAAGCAGATAGCCCAGGAATTATTTGTCACTCAATCTGCAATTGAAGCAAGACGTGCCAAAATCATGGAAAAGATGCAGGCAAATAATTTGTCCGATCTGATGAGAATGGGTATGGCAATGGGGATGATTGAGGTTTAAATCTGCACAATACTTATACTGTGTCAGACAACACCGATAGTGTTGTCTGACACAAGCATCATGCAGAATTTAACTTGATCTTAAGGTCTTAAGTAGCTAAAACCCTTTGCTTGAAGCTTTGCAAG
>CAJVCJ010000011.1 GCA_910595855.1 Candidatus Thioglobus vulcanius
CCAAACAAATTGGGTGTTCATGTGTTTGAAGATTATGATCTAAACGAAATCTTTGAATTTATTGATTGGGTGCCCTTCTTCCGCACTTGGGAGCTTGCTGGAAAATTTCCAGATATCTTAACCGATAAAGTGGTGGGTGAATCTGCGTCGGCACTGTTTAAAGATGCAAAAGCCATGTTTAAGAAAGTCATGGATGAAAAGTTACTCCAGGCCAATGCAGTGGTTGGTATTTTCCCAGCCAATAGTGTGAATGAAGACATTGAGCTTACTGATGAGAATGGTGAGATGTTAATGACACTCAACCAACTACGTCAACAACTGGATAAAAAAGGCAACACACCTAACTTCTGTTTGAGTGATTTCATCGCCCCTAAAGATGGTGGTGTGCAAGATTATATGGGTGCATTTGCAGTTACCGCTGGTATTAACATTGACCCATTAGTAGCGGCTTATGAAGCCGACCACGATGACTACAACTCCATTATGATTAAAGCTGTGGCCGATCGTTTTGCCGAGGCTTTTGCTGAGATGATGCATTATAAATACCGTACTGAACTCTGGGGTTATAGTGATGAAGACTTTAATAACGACGAATTTATTGAAGAGAAATATCGTGGCATCCGCCCTGCTCCTGGCTACCCTGCTTGCCCTGAACACAGTGAAAAAGAAAAAATATGGGCGCTACTTGATGTAGAAAAAAACACCGGAATGACGCTGACTAGCTCATACGCCATGTTGCCAACAGCATCCGTTAGTGGTTGGTATTTTGCACACCCTGAATCACGTTATTTTGGTGTGGCAAAGATCAATCAAGAGCAAGTTGAAGATTACGCTAAACGCAAAGGTGTTTCTGTTGAAGATGCAGAAAGACTACTGTCGCCTAATCTAGATTAGATTTCTAGCGCAAATACTATTTCTAAAATTAGATTGAGTGAATACATTCAATTAAACGCTCGACTTGACGAGTGCAACAGCCATTGCCACCAGTGGCAAACGTCTGATTTCTGACCTTCATAATTGTATTTGCACCACTAGCAATGGCATTAATAACATCTATTTTTTTAACTTCATTACAGACACATAAATTACGCTTAAGATTCTGCTTAAGAATATCTGGGAGCTTATCTAAAGGGTTTTCTACGATTTTTGGTTTCATGCTGTTTGTTTATTTTCTATATGGCAACACACAAACAGCAAACTTGAGGTGTTAGGCGTTAACTTCAGCACTACGCAAGTCTTTAGCAAGCTGGTCTAATGAAGCATTAATCAGCTTAAAAGCGCCTTCAGCGCCATATAACTTAGCAACTTCTAACGCTTCATTAATCACAACCTTATAAGGCACTTCAAGACTGTTTTGCAGTTCGTAAACGCCTAAATAAAGCACAGCGTGCTCAACTGAGCCCAGCTCATCAGTTTCTCTAGAGATGGTTGGTGCAATAAGCTCGTCTAATGCCGTTCTATTTTTTAAGATATTAATAAACAGATTGGAAAAGAATGCCTTAGAAATTTTGCCTTCTTTTTGATTAAGAAACTGCTGTTCGATTTTAAGCACTTCGCCACCTGAAACCATATATTGGTATAGCGCTTGAACAACACGCTCGCGTGAACGATGTTTTGGTGTTATAAATGCCATGCTTAAAACTCTTGAGAGTCTGCTTGTTTCATCAGATATAGCATTTCAATCATGGCCATAGTAGCCTCTTCACCCTTGTTACCTTTGTAACCACCAGCTCGACCTATGGTTTGCTCCATATTCGAAGTGGTTAACACACCAAAGGCTGTTGGAATTTCATACTGATAAGATACATCAGCCACGCCACGTGCACATTCATTACACACAAATTGAAAATGAGGCGTCTCACCATTAATCACAGCACCTAAGGTAACAATGCCATCGTATAAATTCTTATCACCGCTCTTTTGTGAAGCTATACGTTTAGCTAATAATGGAATTTCAAACGCACCTGGTGCGTAGAATACATTAACGTTATTTGCATCAATACCGTATTTGTTTAGCGTTTCTTGCGCAGAAGCTAATAACTTATCACCAATATCTTGGTAGAAATAGCCAACAATAATAGCAACCTTACTGTCTTTTAAGAAGTCACTATTTGCATTTTTATCAAATTGAAATTTCATTCGAATCCTTTATTTGTTTATTTCTACGTATTCACTTACTTCTAAGCCAAAGCCTTTTAAGCCGTGTAATTTTCTCGGAGAGCCTAGAATTTTCATTTTTTTAACGCCTAAATCCGATAAGATTTGAGCACCTACGCCATAAGTTTTTATATCATCACCACTAGCATCAGGCGTACTGCGATCAATATTCTTTAAGATGGAGCCGTCACTTTGCTTTCTAAGTAGTAAGAACACGCCATTATCAGCCTTGGATATATGCTTTAACGCATCATCCACACTAAAGCTATTAGTCGCTTCTTGCAAAACATCTTTAAAGGTATCTTCCATATGCACACGAACACAAGTATCTTTATCGCCGCTAATATCGCCTTTCACTAAAGCTAGATGCGTTTCGTTGTAGATACTATCTAGGAATGAGATAAGTCTAAATGAGCCGTGCTCAGTTTTAAATTCACGCTCATTAATACGCTCGACAGTTTTTTCATTTTCAATACGATATGAAATAAGATCTTCAATTGTGCCCCATTTAATATCGTGCTTTTGAGCAAAAATTTCTAAATCATCACGACGTGCCATCGAACCATCTTCGTTAAGGATTTCTACAATAACTGAAGCCGGCTCAAAGCCTGATAGGCGCGCCAAATCACAGCCAGCCTCTGTATGACCTGCACGAATTAACACACCGCCAGGTTGTGCCATTAATGGGAAAATATGGCCAGGCTGAACAATGTCAGCAGGTGTTGCATTAGGCGCTACAGCATCCAATACAGTTTTAGCTCTATCTGCTGCTGAAATACCTGTTGTTACACCTTCTACCGCCTCAATTGATACGGTAAAGTTTGTACCATTGGCATCGTTATTTTGCGCAACCATTAAAGGTAGGTTAAGCTGCTTACAACGCTCTTGAGTAAGCGTCAAACAGATCAGACCACGGCCATGAGTAGCCATAAAGTTAATATCTTCTTTGGTACAAGTTGCCGCAGGAATAATTAAGTCACCTTCATTTTCGCGATCTTCATCATCCATAAGAATGATCATTTTTCCTTGCTTATAATCCTCTAGGATTTCTTCAATTGTTGCTTTCATCATAATGATTATCTCTTTAATAATTGCTCTAAGTGGCGTGCAATAATATCAACCTCGAGATTGACCTTACTGCCTAATTGTAAATCACCCAAATTTGTTACTGTTAACGTATGAGGGACAATATTAAGATCAAAAGTATTATTAACAATACTATTGACCGTCAAACTGACACCATTAATACACACAGAGCCTTTTCTAGCAATGTATTTTACCAAATTATCCGGCGCATTAATCTTAAAACGTGTCGATTCACCTTCCCTAAATCGATCGCTAACTTCGGCGATACCATCTACATGACCACTGACTAAATGCCCGTCAATGCCCTGATTAAGTCTGAGAGATTTTTCAAGATTAACCGCTTCACCCTGCTCTAACTGAGCAAAAATTGAACAGTCTAAAGTTTCTTGAGAAACGTCTGCTTTAAAAAAATCATCGCCAATTTCAATCGCTGTTAAGCACACCCCGTTTACTGCAATGCTATCACCAATAGTCACGCTAGAAAAATCAAAGTCAGCGGCTTGAAAGCTAAATACGGCACCCTTGTCATAGACAACTTTAGTTTTGATATTGCCAAGCGCTTGGATAATGCCAGTAAACATAAATAAAATGAACGATATTAAAGGTTGCTAATTTTACGCTAAATGCAATCGAGTTAGATTATGTCTTTATTTTCAAAACAATAGCAAAAGCTAGCGCCAAGCAAAACAATCAACCAGGCTAGATAAATCCAAATCATCAATAGAAGTAATATTGACAGAGCGCCATAGATTAGCTCATACACAGGGAAATATTGCATATAAACAAACATCGTATATTTAATAAGTTCTAGCAAGATTGCTGCAATAACACCTGCTTTAAGTGCGTTTACATATCTTACTTTTTCTAACGGCACTGCATAATACAAAATTGAAAAACCAATGCTTGATAAAACCAACGGCGCTATTAGTGGTGCATAATCAATGGCCGGTAGTTGAGAAAAAATGTCCGAAGCTATAACGTAAGAGCTTAAAAATAACGACGCACCTAGAAATATTGGACCTAAGAATAGCACAAATAAATAAGAAACCAATCCTTGCATCCAATGACGATGATGAGCATCATGCCAAATTAAATTAATGCGTTTATCGATCTCATAAAGCATCAACATCACTGCAAAAATTAAAAAACCAAAGCTAACACCTTTTAGGGATTGTGCTTGATTGATAAACTGCTGAATGTAGCTCTTGGCCACATCATAATTATGTGGCAGAACTTGATTGTACAAAAATTGCTCTAGATATTGCTGCAACTCATAAAAGTACGGCGATAAAGAGAATACACTTAATCCCAAAGCCAAGCCAGGAACAATTGCAAATAACGCACTAAAAGAAAGTATTGAGGCAGAGTCAAAGCCCTGCTGTTCAACAAATCTTTTCAGTACTTTTGCAATCATAGGCTTATTTTTTTTGTGATTTTAAGTAATCCTCATAGTTACCAGAATAGTAATGCATGCCATCTTCTTTTAACTCTACAACCTTAGTAGATAATGAAGAAACAAACTCTCTATCGTGACTCACAAATATAAGTGTACCCTCATAATTATCAAGTGCAAGGTTAAGCGCTTCGATCGATTCCATGTCCAAGTGGTTAGTCGGCTCATCCATCACCAATACATTAGGCTCTTGTAACATTAACTTACCGAACAACATTCTGCCCTTTTCACCACCTGATAATGACTTAACACTTTTGATAATATCATCTTTACCAAATAGCATTTTTCCTAAAACACCGCGCATATCTTGCACGTCTTGCTTAGGTTGTTTATATTGCATCATCCAATCAAGAACGGTCATATCTTCTGCAAAATCAGCACTGTGATCTTGAGCGTAATAACCAATATTAATGTTTTCACTCCACTTAACTTTACCCTTATCTGCCTCAAGCTCACCCACTAAGGTACGCAGTAAAGTAGTTTTACCAACACCATTTTGCCCAATGACAGCAACACGTTCTCCAACTTCAAACAAAAACTCGATATTTTTTAATACTTTTAGATCGCCAAAGCTTTTATTAAGCCCTGCCACTTCTAAAACATTTCTATGCAATCTGTGCCCTTGATTAAAGATAATATAAGGACTAACTCTTGAAGAAGGTCTAATATCATCAAGTTCGATTTTTTCAAGCTGCTTTTGACGTGAAGTTGCCTGTTTAGCCTTTGATGCATTTGAAGAGAAACGAGAAACAAAATGCTTAAGCTCTTTAATCTTAGCTTCTTTCTTAGCATTATCAACATGCATTTTTTCTTGAATAGCTGTTGAAGCAATCATGAATTGATCATAATTACCTGGGAATGTGTTTAGTGCACCATAATCAAGATCAGACATATGCGTACAAACGCCGTTTAAAAAGTGTCTATCATGCGAGATAATGACCATAGTAGCTTTACGATCGTTAAGTACATTAACTAACCAGCTAATAGAATTGATATCTAGGTTGTTTGTTGGCTCGTCTAATAATAAAATTTCAGGATTTGAAAACAATGCTTGAGCAAGTAAGATGCGTAATTTCCAACCTGGAGCGATTTCGCTCATTAGGCCGTAATGCTGATCTTCAGGAATATCCAAGCCTAATAATAACTCACTGGCAGACGACTCTGCCATATAACCATCCATTTCAGCAAACTCCATTTCCAGTTCACCAACCTTAATACCATCTTCATCGCTCATTTCTGGCAATGCGTAAATACGGTCTCTTTCTTTTTTAACTTTCCAAAGTTTCTCATGGCCCATGATCACTGTATCAACAACACGAAACTCTTCAAAGGCAAACTGATCCTGACGCAAAATACCTAAGCGCTCGCCATTACTAACACTTACCGTACCATTAGAAGGCTTCAACTCTCCAGTTAAGATCTTCATGAAGGTTGATTTTCCACAACCATTTGCACCAATTAAACCATAGCGGTTACCACCCTGAAATTTAATTGAAATATTTTCAAACAGGGGTTTTTCACCAAATTGCATGGTGATATTAGCAGTAGAAATCATGAGTTGAGGATGTTTTTTGAAAAACAACTATTATCCCATAATAACAATGAATATCTAATATAAATATCACATTGATTAGGAACAATCGCTAATCTGTTGGCGTATAAAATAGCAGTTAAATTACATCAAAAACTCTTTCAAAATGTTTGAAAAAACTGGATTATTGCCTGACAAAAACCTGACTATTGCCATATTGCTGTTGCTAATTTTCGGATGGATTATGTCTTTTTCAGCCTCGTTAGGGCATTTTGGTCATTATGGTTTTTTCTTAAGGCAAACTATCTATATTTCTCTAGGGCTAATGCTAGCCTTTACTTGCTTAAAAATTCCGCTGTATTTTTACAAGAAATATGCCAAATATTTCTTCATATTTACTTTGGTTTGTTTAGCATTAGTATTTTTACCCGAGCCAATTGGTAGAACTGTTAACGGCTCAACGCGCTGGATTAATTTTGTTGTTTTTAAATTTCAACCATCTGAAATGATGAAAATTGCCATGATTTTATATATGGCTGATTTTCTTGTCCGCCATGAAAAAGACGTTAAAAAACCCTGGATGGGCTTAATTAAAACACTTATTATCATTGGCTTAGCTGATGTACTACTGCTATTAGAAATGGATTTGGGCGCTACCATCATCATTTCGTTAACAGCGCTTATTATGCTTTTTGCTGCTGGTGTTTATCTTATGCAACTCACCCTTGTTGGTAGTAGCTTGATCAGTATGGTTGGAATTTGGCTTTATATTGATGGCTTAAATGGCGGTGTTCGATGGGCTAGAATGACTGAATTCTGGCAAATTGAACTATGGTCTAATAATAGTGAAAAAGTCTACCAAACTAAGCAAGCACTCATTGGTATTGCTAGAGGAGATTGGACTGGTGTTGGACTAGGTAATGGCATCCAAAAATATAACAAACTTCCAGAGCCTCATACGGATATGATTTTTTCAGTAATTGGCGAAGAGATTGGCATTATTGGCATGCTATTTGTGATCTTTACCTTTGGATTTATTATGCTTAAGGGTTTTAAAATTGCCAAAGATGCCTTAAAAAATAGACGTAAATATAGTTCATATGTAGGCTTTGGTATTTGCACCTGGCTATCTTTACAGTTTAGTGTTAATATTGCTATGAATCTTGGCCTAATTCCACCCAAGGGCTTTCCATTACCATTGGTTAGTTATGGTGGCTCAAGCATGATTTTTGTATTGATAGCATTGGGAATTTTACTAAGAATTGATATGGAAAATCGCTGTAAATATTCCAAACAAAAAAAATATGTCTAATCAAAATATTACGCCAAACAAAAAAATACTCATTATGGCGGGCGGCACTGGTGGTCATATCTTTCCAGCATTGGCAATCGTTAATGAGCTCAAAAAGCACAATGTTGACATCGAATGGCTCGGCTCTAAACGTGGTATGGAAAATGTCATTGTGCCAAAGCATAATATTAAGCTACACAGTGTTAATGCAGTTGGGTTGCGTGGTAAAAACTTAATCAGCCTAATCAAAGCCCCTTTTCAATTGGCATTAGCAACCATTGAAGTTAGTAAAGTTTTCTTAGTTGTTAAGCCTGATGTGGTTTTAGGTATGGGTGGTTTTGCCTCAGGCATTGGCGGATTGATGGCTTGGGTTTATCGAGTGCCTTTATTTATTCATGAACAGAATTCAATTCCTGGCACCACTAATAAACTATTGTCCAAAATATCCACGCAAAGTTTTCAAGCGTTTGATGGCGCTTTTAATTCATCTATCAATGCGCTAACAGTCGGTAATCCTGTTGCTTTTAATTCGAAAAAATCAGGCGCTAGTAATAAAAAATTAAACCTGTTAATTGTTGGCGGCAGTCTAGGTTCAAAGCCCATTAATGAAGTGGTTACTAAACTAGCAATTGGTCTTAATATCTGGCATCAAACTGGGCAATTACATTTTGAAGATGTTCAGTCTCAATACAACAAAAAATCTATCAAAATTACGCCATTTATTGATGATATGGCCAAAGCTTATGCTTGGGCAGATGTAGTCTTGTGTCGAGCGGGTGCAATGACAGTATCGGAGCTTATGCTAAGTGCTACGCCAAGTATTTTAATTCCGTTGCCACATGCTATTGATAACCATCAATTCCATAATGCTAAAATTTTGGCAGATGCAAAAGCGGGCATTCTTATTGAGCAAAAGAATTTGAGCGTTAAACTGCTTGAAAAAACTTTACTTAACCTAGATAAAGAAACACTTGAAAAGATGTCTATTAACGCCCTTGCATTAGCCAAGCCTAACGCTGCAGTGGAGATATCTAAGTATTTACTTGATGCATAAAAAAACCGCAGTAATGCGGCTTTCAGTTTGATCAACAACTAACGCAAATCACTTCCATTCAGTACAAGAAGTTACCTCGTCAATATTACCAAATCGATCTGACTGTTTTTTAGTAATACAACGTCTTTTACGTACTTTTGCAGGAACCTTAATAATACGATCTACATAAACGATTTTTTCAACGAAAATCTCTTTGACGGGATTTTCATTATTACAGATATCATCTTTGATAATTTCTAACTTTCGCTTGGCTTTTTCATGCTGCTTATCTGACCAAATCTGCATATCACTTGGAAGATCAGCCAAAATCCCCATGCTTGAATCAACCACGCCACCAAGACAATTACCCAAGTGTTCAAGATTATCATAACCAGCATTACAGCTTTCAGAATCTGAATTCACATTAAAAGAAAAAGATGTGAAAATTAATGCGCTTAGTAATTGTTTTTTCATTGATTATTCTCAGTTAAAGTTAGTGACTCATATTTAAGCCAAGTGTTTCAAACAAAGCTTTGTCGCTACCAGTATCGGGATTATCAGTTGTTAAAAGTTGTTCACCGTAAAAAATGGAATTAGCACCAGCGAAGAAACACAAAGCCTGCATTGCCTCACCCATATCGGTACGCCCTGCTGACAATCTCACTACAGATTTTGGCATCATGATGCGCGCAACAGCAATCGTTCTTACAAACTCACTTTCTGTTGGTGGCGCTACTTTTTCAAATGGCGTGCCTGGAATAGGCACTAGCAAATTAAGTGGTACACTGTCTGGATGCTTGTCTAAATTTGCCAAAGATCTTAGCATTGAAGCCCTATCTGTTTGCTCTTCACCTAAACCCAAAATACCGCCACTACAGACGTTAATATCAGCATTCTGTACAGATTCTAACGTATCTAAGCGATCTTGAAAAGTACGAGTAGTAATCACGTTAGGGTAATTTTCTTTAGAGGTATCAAGGTTGTGATTGTAGTAATCTAGCCCGGCTTCTTTCAGGGTAAATGCTTGCTCTTGAGTAAGCATGCCTAAAGTTACACAAGTCTCCATGCCCATAGCTTTAACACCTTGAATCATAGGGATAACCTTATCTAGGCTTTTATCAGTTGGGTTTCGCCATGCAGCACCCATACAAAAACGTGTAGCACCCTGATCTTTTGCAGTTTGAGCCTGCTCCAAAACTAAATCAATTTCCATTAGTTTTTCACGCTCAAGACCTGTGTCATATTTGGAGCTTTGAGAACAGTAAGAGCAATCTTCTGGACAGGCGCCAGTCTTAATATTAAGCAAAGAGCTTACCTGTACATAATTTGGATCAAAATTATCTCTATGAGTTGTGTGTGCTTTGAATAATAAATCATTAAATGGCATAGCAAATAATGCTTCCACTTCTTCAAGCTTCCAGTCGTTTCTTATTTCTGTCATAAAGATGTTAAATGAATAAATTAGACTGATTATTTTAACTCAATCTAATTACTGTAGACGTAAAAAAAGCCGTGCAATTGCACGGCTTTTTTATCAGTAGAAATTAACTATTACAAGCTGTAATACATTTCATACTCAACAGGGTGAGTTGCACAACGAAGCTTAGTCACCTCTTCCATTTTAAGATCAATGTATGAATCAATCATATCATTTGTAAACACACCACCTGCAGTCAAGAAGTCACGATCTGCATCTAGAGCCTCTAACGCTTGATCAAGTGAAGATGCTACTGTAGGGATCTTTGCCTTGTCAGCTTCAGACAATTCATATAAATCTTCTGTCGCAGGTTTGCCTGGATCGATCTTGTTCTTAATACCATCAAGGCCAGCCATTAACATTGCAGAGAATGCTAAGTATGGGTTTGCTGTTGGATCTGGGAAACGCACTTCAACACGCGTACCTTTAGGGTTAGCAACAAAAGGAATACGAATCGCAGCTGAACGGTTTTTAGCAGAGTATTGTAAAATCTCTGGCGCTTCAAAACCCGGAACTAAACGTTTGTAAGAGTTAGTTGATGCATTACAGAATGCATTTAACGCTCTTGCGTGCTTAATAATACCACCGACATAATGTAGAGCCATTTCACTTAAGTTACCGTAAGCACCTTCTTCATAGAATAAGTTTACGCCGTCTTTAGCAATTGATTGGTGAACGTGCATACCATTACCATTGTCACCAACGATAGGCTTAGGCATGAATGTTGCAGTCTTGCCGTATACGTGTGCTACATTTTGAACACAGTACTTTAAGATTTGAGTTTCGTCTGCTTTTTTAACTAACGTGTTAAACAATGCACCGATTTCGTTTTGACCTGCTGTACCCACTTCGTGGTGATGTACTTCAGTCGTAACACCCATACCTTCGATTGCTAAACACATTTCAGCACGTAAATCCATCATTGAGTCAACTGGTGGTACTGGGAAGTAACCGCCCTTAACGCCTGGACGGTGACCTGTATTGCCGCCAGGAAAGTCACTACCACTTTCCCAAGCTGCTTCCTCAGAATGTACTGAGTAGCTACATGCGCCCATAGTATTATCAAACTTAACCGAGTCAAATACAAAAAATTCTGGCTCGTTACCGAAATAAGCAACATCGCCAATATTTTGTTCTTGCATGTATGCTTCAGCACGCTTTGCAATTGAACGAGGGTCTTTTTCATAGCCCTTCATATCTTCTGGCTCGATAATATCACAACGAACAATCATTGTAGACTCTTGAGTGAACGGGTCCATAACGCACGCATCTAAGTCTGGCTGTAGAATCATATCTGATTCATTAATATCTTTCCAACCGGCGATTGAAGAACCATCAAACATTTGGCCTTCTGCAAATTTATCAGCATCAACTTGGTGAGCTGGCACACTGACGTGCTGCTCTTTACCTATAGTATCAGTAAAACGGAAATCAACGAATTTAACTTCGTTGTCCTTCATCATCTTAATTACATCTTTAGCAGACATATCTTCTCCTTTATATTTAACTATTTATATTAATTGACATTCTTTGTCAAACAGAGCGCACCGTTACGCACAAAATCTTTTTTTGTTTTATTGTTGCATTATTTACAACAAAAACAGCAAATTATTCTACCCTATTTTCTCAACTAGAAGCACAATCTCGTTTGAATTTTCTTTGATATTTAACACCTTGTGTCCGTGCACCTTGCACCAAGCTGGGATATCGTGAAGAACACCTGGATCGGTAGCTAACATTTCTATTGTATCGCCCGTTTCAATTTTTTCAATCATCTCACCCAGTCGAATCACTGGCATTGGACATAATAATTTCTTAACATCTAAATTGTTTTTCATTTTATTGCTCACTATTGTGTTGTAAGTTGAGCCAGTCCTGAGGCTTTAAATACTTGTCATACAATAACGCCTCAGGCGAGCCTTTTTCTGGTGAATATCGATACTCCCAGCGCACTAATGGCGGCAGAGACATTAAAATAGACTCTGTACGACCGCCCGTTTGCAAACCAAACAAAGTGCCGCGATCATAAACTAAATTAAACTCTACATATCGACCGCGACGATATAATTGGAATTGCCTTTCATGATCAGTAAATGGCATATCTTTTCGTTTTTCCACAATTGGACGATAAGCCTTAATATAACTATCACCGATACTTTGCATAAAAGCAAAACACTCATCAAAGCTACCTTTGTTTAGGTCATCAAAAAACAAACCACCAATACCACGCTGCTCATCTCGATGCTTCATATAAAAGTAATCATCACACCATTTTTTATACTTTGGATACACTTCTTCACCAAAAGGATCGCAAGCCTCTTTAGCGGTTTGATGCCATAAAACTGCATCTTCATCAAAGCCGTAATATGGCGTTAAATCAAATCCACCACCAAACCACCAAATAGGTTTTTCACCTGCTTTTTCAGCCACAAAAAATCTAACGTTAGCATGTGAAGTTGGTGCATAAGGGTTGTTTGGATGAATGACTAGTGACACACCTAAAGCTGTAAAGCTTCGCCCTGCTAACTCTGGCCTTAGTGCGGTAGCAGAAGCCGGCATATTATCACCTCGAACAATAGAAAAGTTTACACCCGCTTGCTCAAACGCATCACCATTGGTCAATACACAAGTCAATCCATCGCCTGCATTGTTAGGTTTTTCCCATTTGTCTTTAATAAATTTAGCCTTGCCATCTACCGCTTCTAATTGAGTGCAAATATCTGCTTGCAAGCTTAATAAATAAGCCCTAACTTGATCGATCATCTAATTCTTTCTCCAGTCTCTAAATTAACAATATGTGATGGTGCATTTTTTTGTGCATTTGGGCTTATTATAAAGTCTAATTGATCATTAAAATAAACGCGTAATTTTAAGCTTGTTTGTGCCACAGGAAAACCTGAAACATTAGCGCTAGTAGAAACAAGCACACTATTTGTTGAATTACACAAGTCAGCTATTAATGGATTATCAGTTAGCCTAATGGCAATTGTCTTCATGCCACCGGTTAACAATACTGGAATGTTTGATGCTGCATTGAGTAGATATGTGGTTGGTTTTTTACCCACTTTTACTTTGGTAAGTAGCTGCGGATTTTCAACAAATTTCTCAAAATGACTAATGTCATTAGAAATTAGTATTAACCCCTTATTACTGGCTCGGTGCTTTAGCTCAACAAGGCATTGCAACGAATCAGAAAAAGGCAAACAACTCAATCCTTGAATAGTGTCTGTCGGCAAACTTACAACACCACCACGTAAAAGAATATTAACTGCTAATCGAGCTCTAAAACTCATGGTTTTTTCGCCCTTGGATGACACTTATCATAAACTTTAGATAATTCAAGAAAATCAAGATGCGTATAAACTTGTGTTGATTTAATACTTTCATGGCCTAAAAATTCTTGAGTAGAGCGCAGATCATGACTAGATTGTAGAAAATGAGTGGCTGCAGCATGGCGCAACATATGCGGGTACACGTTCACTTTAATACCTGCATTTAGGGCACGTTTTTTAATCATATTTTGTACGGATCTTACTCCAATTCTTTTGCCATTTTTATTAACGAATAATGCATCTGATTGGCGCTCAAATACATATTGATGGATTGCTTCTTGTGCTGATGCGCCAAGTGGCGTATGACGAGTTTTACCACCCTTACCCATGATTGTTAAAAACCCCTGAGACAAGTCTACATCAGCCACATTCAATCCAACCAATTCAGAGACGCGTAATCCACACGAATAAATAACCTCAATAATAGCCACATCGCGACGCTCAAAATGAGCACTACCTTGCGGCTTTAATAATTGTAGTAACTGCTCATAATTTAGTGTTTCTGGCAAAGTTTGGGCTATTTTTGGTGTGGATAATTGCACCGCACAATTATTCTTAAGCTGACCCTGATTAACCAAATAAGTTAATAAGCCACGCACAGAAGATAAATATCGGCGAATACTGCGCGATGAAAGATTTTTATGACGCAACTGCATGATAAACAAATTAAGCACTTCAGAAGTCAGCTGTGGCCAATTAGATATTTTTTGAGAATTTAAGAAGATAATTAATTGATTTAAATCACGCTCATAAGCTTGTTGAGTGTTAATCGCATAATTTCGCTCAATTTTTAAGTACGAAATAAAATCAATTATTTGCTTTTTCACTTGATTTTTCTCAGCTTGACCATATCAATACATTTTACGCACATTAAAGGTAACTAGTAAATGACTACAAAACAAACACATTCATTCCAAACAGAGGTTTCTCAATTACTTCATTTGATGATCCACTCTTTGTACTCCAATAAAGAGATCTTCTTACGTGAGCTAGTATCAAATGCGTCTGACGCAGTTGATAAGCTTAGGTTTGAATCATTATCAAATGACGCTTTAATTGAAGGCAAAGAAGAGCTTCAAGTATTTATTGAAGTAGATAAAGATGCGGGCACGATCACTATTACTGATAATGGCATCGGCATGACTGAAGAGGAAGTAATGGCCAATATTGGTACCATTGCCAATTCAGGTACTAAAAAATTCTTACAAAGTCTGGATGAAAAGCAAGCTGAAGATTCAAACTTAATTGGTCAGTTTGGTGTTGGTTTTTACGCATCATTTATTGTTGCTGATGAGGTAGTTTTAACTACTAGAAAAGCTGGCGACGATAAAGCTAATGGCACCATTTGGACATCTAAAGGCGAAGGTGAGTATTCTCTTGAAACTACAACTGTTGAAGATTTTGGTACCAAAATTACTCTACATATTAAAGATGATGAAAAAGAATTCTTAGATGATTACCGCCTTAAAGGCATTATTTCAAAATACTCGGATCATATCACTGTACCAATTATGATGATCAAGCCGACAGAAGAAGATTCTGATACGGTTGAATATGAGATGGTTAATAAGGCCAATGCATTTTGGACGCAAGACAAAAAAGAGCTTAAGCAAGAAGATTATGATGAATTCTACAAATCATTAACCTTTGATTTTGAGGCGCCATTAACTCAATTACATAATCGCGTTGAAGGCAAGCTTGACTACACTTCATTGTTATTCATCCCATCTAAAGCACCATTTGATATGTGGGAGCCAAAACGTAAAGGTGGTATTAAACTTTATGCAAAACGTGTATTTATCATGGAAGACAATGATGAGTTAATGCCGATGTACTTGCGCTTTGTTAAAGGTGTAATCGATACGGCTGATCTATCTCTAAACGTGTCTCGTGAAATCTTACAAGGCAACAAAGTCGTTGACACAATCCGTAAAGCCTCAGTTAGCAGAATTCTAAAAGAGCTTGATAAAATGTCTAAAAACAAGCCAGAGAAATACGCAACATTCTGGAAAGAATTTGGCATGGTGATGAAAGAAGGTGTGGTTGAAGATCCTAGTAATAAAGACAAAATCGCCTCTCTTTTACGTTTTGCTACCACTAAATCTGAAGGTGAAGATCAAGCCGTTTCTTTAGCTGAATACATTGAGCGTATGGGTGATGAACAAAAAGACATCTACTACATTACTGCAGAAACTTTTGCTGCAGCTAAAGGCTCACCCCACTTAGAAATTTTCAAACAAAAAGATATTGAAGTATTGCTACTATCTGATCGTGTTGACGAGTGGATGGTTAATAACTTCACAGAGTTTGAAGGTAAGAATCTTAAATCAATCGCCAAAGGTGACCTGCAAGATTTAGACTCTAAAGAGGAAAAAGAAGAGAAAGAAAAAACCGCTGAAGGTTATAAAGATACGCTAGAAAAAATGCAAACTATCCTAGCAGCACAAGTTAAAGAAGTGAAGATCTCTAATCGCCTTAGCGAATCCCCTTCTTGTTTGGTTGCTGACGAAAATGAGATGGGTGGCAACATGGAAAGAATCATGGCTTCTCTGGGTCAAGACGTACCTGAGACCAAGCCAATTCTTGAAATCAA
>CAJVCJ010000012.1 GCA_910595855.1 Candidatus Thioglobus vulcanius
CCTGAGCCACCTAAAGGCCTTAAAGATGCCATCGAAAAACTACCGACACTTAAAAAAGTATTAAATATGCCGGTTAAAACTGTCAAAAAAGGCTTGTGTCAAGAGGTGGTGATTGAGGGTGATGATGTTGATTTATCTAAACTACCTATTCAAACGTGCTGGCCAGGTGATGTTGCACCACTTGTTACTTGGGGATTGACTATTACCAAAGGGCCTTTAAAAAAACGTCAAAACCTAGGTATTTATCGCCAACAAGTTATTGGTAAAAATAAGCTAATCATGCGCTGGTTATCGCATCGTGGTGGTGCACTAGATTTTAAAGATTGGTGTGAAAAAAATCCAGGCGAACCGTATCCAGTTGCTGTAGCGATTGGCGCTGATCCAGCTACTACATTAGCAGCTGTCACCCCTATTCCTGATAGTCTAAGTGAGTATGCCTTTGCCGGATTATTGCGCGGTAAAAAAACCCGAGTATGTAAATGTATCGGTAACGACTTACAAGTACCTGAGAATGCTGAATTTATTCTAGAGGGTGTACTTCACCCTGGTGAAATGGCTGATGAAGGGCCTTATGGAGATCACACTGGTTATTATAATGAGGTTGAAAGATTTCCCGTATTTACCGTTGAGCGTATTACCCATCGAAAAAATCCTATTTATCATTCAACCTACACTGGAAAACCAATTGATGAGCCAGCTATATTGGGTGTGGCACTCAATGAAGTTTTCGTGCCTTTGTTACAACAACAATATCCAGAAATTACAGATTTTTATCTTCCGCCAGAAGCTTGTTCATATCGTATGGCTGTGGTTAGCATTAAAAAACAATACCCTGGTCACGCCAAACGCGTAATGATGGGTGTTTGGTCATTCTTGCGCCAATTTATGTACACCAAATTTGTGATTATTGTTGATGACGATATCGATGTAAAAGATTGGAAAGAGGTTATTTGGGCAATGACAACTCGCGTTGATCCAACTCGTGACACAACACTAATTGATAACACGCCAATTGACTATCTTGATTTTGCCTCGCCTGTTTCTGGACTTGGCTCAAAGATGGGCATTGATGCCACCAACAAGCTTCCAGGGGAGACTAATCGTGAATGGGGTACGCCAATTGTTATGAGTGATGATGTTATACAAAAAGTGGATGATATCTGGGAAGACCTAAATATCAATTAATTGTAAATAATCCCTAATTAACTATTTACAATTCGGTGTAACAAAGTATAATTCTTTTTTTTCGGAGTATAGCGCAGTTTGGTAGCGTATCTGGTTTGGGACCAGGTGGTCGGGGGTTCAAATCCCTCTACTCCGACCATATTTATAAATTTTGCTCATAAACCTCTATAAATCCTCATGGATTTCAACAGAGAAAGCACCTATTTTAGGTTTATGCGCCCTTAGCTCAGCTGGATAGAGCAACGGCCTTCTAAGCCGTAGGCCTCAGGTTCGAATCCTGAAGGGCGCACCAAGTTTATGGCGGGAATAGCTCAGTTGGTAGAGCCCCGGATTGTGATTCCGGTTGTCGCGGGTTCAAACCCCGTTTCTCGCCCCACATCTATAAGGATTCTTAAATGAGTCTTTATTCTTTGAATACCCATTATGTAATCCACGTGTAACTACACATGAGAGCATAATGGCGTGTATTCAAAAGCTTAACATTGCAATTATTAGGCAAAAAAAAAGATATAAAAACAATCATTGACGTTTCAAGAAAAAAAAGCTTATGATTGTAAATACTTGCCTAGTATATTTTTAAAGGAAAATAATTATGACTCACATACCTAAATTAGACCTATTTCTAGAAGTTAATAGGCAGCAGATAAAGGACTTATCACACAAGCTTGGAAAGGAGATAGGCATACTAGATAAGCGTCAAATGAGAGGGTTTAGGCTACTTCTATGCAATATGTACATTCAAGGTCAGAGACAAATTATGCTCTCGCGTAGAAAACTGTCCTTGGGTGGAGATAAATACAACCCACTGGATATTGGTTATAAAGCGATTAACACTTCTCTTGATGCGTTACATAAAAATGACTACATCATTCAAAAAATAGGTAGTCATAATGAGCACACTATGACTACCATAAAGCCGACTGACAAACTCATGCAGTGGTTTGAAGATGCCGAATGGTCTGATGATAGAATAGATACCAGAGTAGGTTCTTATGTGACTTTACAAGAAACTAGAAAACAAAACAATAATTCTGTTTATGTTGATTTTGAAGATACCAAATACTCAAAGTGGCTGGGAGAAAGGATAAAGCAATACAACCAGCTCCTAAACAACTGCAAAATTGTCTTGTCAAATAATGATGAACTTGAAGATAGAGTCTTTAGTAAATTCACAATTCAACGAAATTTCATTAAACATAAGTCTATTTATGACAATGCGAAATTTACTTTTGGCGGCAGAATGTCAGGACCATGGGTTAATCTATCTTTAGAAGATAGAAGCAAAATTACTATTAATGGAGAACAGACTGTTGAGCTAGAAAGGAATGCCTCAAATTTAAACGCCATGTATCAAGTAGTTACTGGCGCCCCATATCCCCATGATGATGACCCATATCACATAACCGTAGATGGTCGTGTAGTGCCTAGACATATTGCTGAGAGCTTTTCTTCTTTTATGCAAGGCAGTAAATCACCTAAAGGAGTAGCTCATTCAGTTCTTAATCATTACAAAAGAAAAGCTATAGAGACCAAGAATCCTAAAGAAAATGACATTCAAAAGTATGAAGAGTATGTTGAATTCAAGAAGGATATTAAGCCTACAGACATAGCAAATGCAATCTTAGAGAAGCATCCTAAGGTAGCTAGCTACTACAATAAAGGTAGAGCTTATGGTGACTTTATTGGCTGCTGGGAGTCAGATATAGTCTTTGAGGTGGTAATGGAATTGACCAAACAAGGCATACCTTGTTTAACAATCAATGACTCTTTTATAGTGCCACTTCAGTATAAAGAGTTAGTGGATAGCATTAAAGACACCACACCTTATGTTGACCGAAGAGATATTTCTGAAGTATTACCCTCTGTGTAATATTAAAAGTTAATTGGGTTTATCACCCTGTTTAAAAAAAAGGCCTTATGGCCTTTTTTTTGATGGCTACTCAAAAAAAATATAGATATCTGCGCTTTTATTTAATTCAAGTGTCAATACCCATTTCTCGTAACATTAAATACGCTTCAAGATCATCACAGCCACCAACATGCTTTTCACCTAAAAATATTTGCGGATAAGTTAATTCATTTGGCGCCATAACAAGCATGTCGTCATTTGTCCATTTAATCTCATCAACCAAACGAACTTCATATTCAATATCTTCTTCATCAAGCATTGACTTGGCGTTACGACAATATGAGCAATTAGCCTTTGTCCAAATAATATTTTTCATAACATTTCTTTATGTTTTAAGGTTAAAAATTCGATTTACATCTTGCTCATCGAAAAATAGGTGTTCATTGCAAATTTCATTATGAATAGATATCTCACCCTGCTCTTTCAATAAATCTCGGGCATCTTGTTCGCCTAAATCAAAAATAATTTTTTCAAATCTTTCTCGATTTTGTGCACATTCATAGCTCACCCAATCAGCCTCAAACAGTTGCAATGTTTCTTCGTGAAATAATCGATGTAGTAGTGATTCTGCATCAAGTAAGTTTAACTCTTCGTTGGTGGTGGTGGCCGCTAAGGCACCCACTCTAATCCACCCTTCGGAGTCGCTATGGTCTGCTTCTGGCATCTTTTGCAGCAGCATTGCCGAAAGGTTATCCTGGGTTGAACTTACCCATAATTTAGAATCTAACTGCTCTGATTGAGAAAAATAATCCTCAAATGTAGCAATCAACCCTTTGGAGTTTCTTGATACTAGTGATTGGAAGCTGTGATCAGTTTGCTGATTATATAGAGTGGCAACAATCTGCCCTTTTCCTAGTATTTTATCTAGAGAATCACCTTCAACAATAGCTTCTGAAGATCTAACCATGCCACGAATTTTTAAATCATTAGTAACCTCAACCAACAACAAACTAACAATACCATCACCTTGAATTTGCAAGGTAAGCTTACCCTTATGTTTCATGCCACTTGCCAAGAAAATACCTAAAGCGCTTAATTCACCAAACAATTGGCGTACTTGTGCACTATAACCCCGATCTAGAATCATATCTTGCCATGTATCGTCCAGTGATAAATGCTGGCCGCGAATATCTAATTCTTTAAATAAAAATCTGTTTATTGTATTCATAGGTATTATTTTAATTTATGCACACCGTCATTGAAAGAAAAATACTCATTAAAACTAATGGTCAATTATTAATTGATGCATTGGTTGAAACAACCCAACTCTCCAAGCAAATACTAAAAAGTGCGTTAGACAAAGGTTGTGTTTGGCTTAAAACTGGCAAAAAAATTAATCGCGTCAGGCGCATTAAAAAACCACTAAAAATCGGCAATGAAGTATTTATTTATTACAATGAAAAAATACTATCTTCCACACCTAAAGCGCCTGAATTATTGCTAGATAAAAATAGCTACAGCTTATGGTTTAAACCTGCAGGCGTATTTTCCCAAGGCTCAAAATGGGGGGATCATTGTGCACTAACTAGACTGGTTGAAAAGATAACTCAAAAAGACAGTTTTTTAGTTCATCGACTTGATCGAGCAACCAGTGGTGTTATGGCCATTGCCCATACAAAGCTAGCTGCTAAAAACTTATCTAACTTATTTGCCAATCGACAAATTAACAAAACCTATTTGGCTATTGTCGAGGGTGACTTTCCACATCAGACAATCAGTTTAGATGGTGACATAGACGGCAAACATGCACTAAGTCATGTTCACTTGGTAAGGAAAAATCAGGAAAAATCACTTCTAGAGATAACTATTGAAACAGGTAGGAAACATCAAATTAGAAAGCACTTAAGTGGCATTAATTTTCCAATTATTGGTGATCGATTACATGGCAATGCACTAAAAAACCATCCTGAAGACCTACAACTACAAGCCATTCAATTGGGGTTTAACTGTCCTATCGATAATAAACCAATTAAGATTACCTTAGAGGTAGAGAAGCAACTCTCAATTTAAGAGCAATCTCTCTCCACTTCTCGATCCCAAATTGCTGGGATAATAATTCTTAAACATTCATTCACTGATAACTCAGCACAAATTGAAGGCTCCTCTAGCTTTTGGTGTTTGTGCTTTTTAATCATTTGTTCAGATCCAGGCTTTACATAGGCATGATCTTCACCCACTTGATCCTCACAAGAGCTTAGTAAAAACGCTGTTAATAATAAAACTTTAATCATTACACTCATTGTAAACTAATCTACTTGAATTAAAACAATAACCCCCCAAATAGTCAGTACCTATATCTCTCTACCAACAGGACAAAACATGCGAAGAATTTTCTTATTTTTAATGACCAATATTGCCATTCTAGTTTTACTGAGTATTACACTTAGTTTGTTGGGTGTTGAGGGCATTCTGGCCGAGAATGGTTCAGATCTTGATTTAAATGCGTTGTTAATTTTTTCTGCAGTATTTGGCTTTGGCGGTGCATTCATTTCTCTTGCAATTTCCAAATGGATGGCTAAGCGTATGACTGGCGCTGTGGTGATTGAATCTCCCGCCAATAATATGGAAAAATGGTTAGTTGAAACAGTTGAAAAGCAAGCTAAAATTGTTGGCATTAGCACGCCAGAAATGGCGATTTTCCCATCAAATTCAATGAATGCATTTGCTACTGGCATGAGTAAAAATAAAGCACTGGTTGCTGTTTCTCAAGGCTTACTTGACAACATGAATAAAGGTGAAATTGAGGCAGTGGTTGGTCATGAAATGAGTCATGTTGCGAATGGCGACATGGTTACCCTAACGCTAATTCAAGGCGTGGTCAATACGTTTGTTATTTTCTTTTCAAGAGTTATTGGTCATTTTGTGGATCGTGTTATTTTAAAAAATCAACGAGGTCATGGTATTGGCTACTTCATAACTACCCTTTTCGCACAAATTGTTTTATCTATTTTAGCTTCAACAATTGTTATGTATGTCTCGCGAAAACGTGAATTTGTGGCTGACACAGGTGGTGCAGATCTTGCAGGGCATCAAAATATGATTGGCGCCTTAAAACGCTTAGGTCAAGTAGAGCCTGAAGCATTGCCTGAGCAAATGGCTGCTTTTGGCATTGATGACAAAAAGGGCTTTGCCTCATGGTTTTCATCACACCCACCAATTGAAGATCGCATTGCTGCACTTGAAGCACGCGCTATACATAACAAAGGATAACAAATGGCAATTGACATAAAATCAACTGAAGAAATTGAAAAAATGCGCGTTGCTGGTCGTTTGGCCGCAGACGTTTTAGACATGATTGGGCCTTTTGTTAAGGCTGGCATTAGCACTGATGAATTAGACAAAATTTGTCATGATTATATCGTTAATGAGCAACAGGCTATTCCTGCACCACTAGATTACCACGGATTTCCAAAATCCATTTGCACTAGTGTAAACAATGTTGTTTGTCATGGAATACCAGGCGAAAAATTACTTAAAAAAGGCGATATTGTCAATATTGATATTACTGTCATCAAAGATGATTACCATGGTGACACCTCTAAAATGTTTGTTATCGGCAAGGCTAGTATTAAGTCGCAACGTATTTGTCGCATTGCTCAAGAATGTTTATACATAGGCATTAAGAAAGTTAAGCCAGGTATTAAGCTCGGTGAGATAGGCATTGCCATTGGCGCTCATGCAAAAAATAACAACTTCTCCATTGTGCACGATTATTGTGGACATGGTATTGGTTTAAAATTTCACACAGAGCCTCAAGTTGTTCATTATGACGATGGCAATGTTGATGATAGTCCAGTTCTTGAAGAAGGCATGACATTCACTATTGAGCCTATGGTAAATGTTGGTAGTTTTGAAGTTGCCACTTCACAGATTGATGGCTGGACTGTTACCACCAAAGATCGCTCACTTTCAGCGCAGTGGGAACACACCATTTTAGTTACCAAAGAGGGGTATGAAATCCTTACTCTTAGAGGCGAAGAGGATATCTAAGTCACTGGCTGCATGTGCTAAAATAAGGTTTTTTATTGTCACCCAAATCTAAGCGTTGAAAAACCTAAGAAATTATTTTATTACAGGCCTGCTTTTTTGGATTCCATTAGGCCTTAGCATTGTTGTTATTAAGTTCTTCTTAGGGCTTATCAATGACATTGTGCCACCCAAATACCTACCTGAAGCTCTATTCAATTTAGAAGGCGCTATTCCTGGGTCTGGCATTATTTGGGTATTATTAATTATTGTTGTTACTGGTCTTTTGGTTAACAACTTTATTGGTCGAAAGCTAGTAGAGCTATGGGAAAAATTATTGGATAAAATTCCTGGTTTTCGTGGCATTTACAAAGCTCTTAAACAGCTTTCTGATACTGTACTTAGCCCTTCAGGCAATAGCTTTAAAAAAGCACTATTAGTCGAATATCCACGCAAAGGCATGTGGACTATCGCCTTTCAAACTGGCAATTACCAAGGTGAAATTGCAACAAAAATTGGCGAAGAAATTATTAACATCTATGTACCAACAACACCAAATCCAACTTCTGGATTTTTTATTATGCTACCAAAAAAAGATATTATTGAGTTAGATATGAGCGTTGATGAAGCATTCAAACTAGTCATCTCTACTGGTGTAGTAGAGCCAAACAAATAACCAAACAGATTAACAAAAAAGGAAAAAATATGAGAACGAATTATTGTGGCGAATTAAACAAAGAAAACATCGGTCAAACCGTTGAAATTTGCGGTTGGGTTAATCGTCGTCGTGATCATGGTGGTGTTATCTTTTTAGACATGCGTGATAAACGCGGTATTGCTCAAGTGGTTATCAACCCAGATAATGCTGATTTTTCTATCGCTGAAACTATTCGCAACGAATTTGTACTTAAAATTACCGGTCATGTAATTGCTAGAGCTGACGGCTTAGCGAATCCAAAACTAGCATCAGGTGAAATTGAAATTGTTGCTAAAAATATTGAAATTCTTAATACTTCCAAGCCTGTTCCTTTTCAAATTGATGCAACTGATACTTCAGAAGAAGTTCGCCTTAAATATCGTTACCTAGATTTACGCAATGATGTCATGCAAAAGCGTATGCGTTTACGCTCAAAGGTAACTCACTTTATGCGTGAATTTATGGAACAAAATGATTTCCTAGATATTGAAACACCTTTTCTAACAAAAGCAACACCCGAAGGTGCGCGTGACTACTTAATTCCATCAAGAACTCACCCAGGTGATTTTTTCGCACTACCTCAGTCTCCACAACTATTCAAACAGTTGTTAATGATGTCGGGTTTTGAGCGTTACTATCAAATCGTTAAATGCTTTAGAGATGAAGATTTACGTGCTGATCGTCAGCCAGAATTCACTCAGCTTGATGTGGAGACTTCATTTATGAATGAAGATGAAATCATGGCAATGATGGAGGATATGACTCGCAGTTTATTTAAAAGTGTTATTGATGTTGACTTAGGTGATAAATTCCCAACTATCACTTACGCTGATGCTATGCATTTATATGGTGTTGATCGTCCTGATATGCGTATTCCAATGCAAATGGTAGATATGGATGAACTCATGCAGTCTGTTGATTTTAAAGTATTTTCTGGACCTGCTAGCAGTGACGACTCTCGTGTTGCTGCTCTTTGCGTACCAGGTGGCGCATCTATTAGTCGAAAGAAAATCGATAAGTACACAAAGTATGTAAGCATCTATGGTGCCAAAGGTTTAGCTTACATCAAGCTTAATGAAGATGGTCCAGCATCACCAATTTTAAAATTCTTAGGTGATGAAGTAACCAATAAAATCATTGAGATGACTGGCGCACAAACTGGCGACATTATTTTCTTTGGTGCTGACAAAATAAAAATTGTTAATGAAGCGCTTGGCAACTTGCGTGAGCAATTAGCTAAAGACTTAAATTTGTACGACAAACAATGGGCGGCTATTTGGGTTGTTGATTTCCCTATGTTTGAAGCCAATGATGATGGCTCGTTAAGCGCTATCCATCACCCATTCACAGCCCCTAGTGTTGATGCAGACACGCTAAAAGACACAGCTGCAACTGCACTTTCAAGAGCTTATGATTTAGTAATTAACGGCTCAGAAGTGGGTGGTGGTTCAATTCGAATCCATCAAACTTCAATGCAGCAAACTGTATTGAAGTTATTAGGCATTTCTGATGATGAAGCTCAAGATAAGTTTGGATTTTTACTTGATGCGCTTGAATATGGTTGCCCTCCTCATGGTGGTATGGCTTTTGGCGTAGATCGTTTAGTAATGATCATGACAGGTTGTGATTCAATTCGTGATGTGATTGCCTTCCCTAAAACTCAAACAGCTGCTTGTTTACTAACCAATGCGCCTTCAAGCGTACCAAGAAAAGTTCTTCGCGAGTTAAGCGTACAAGTGAGCATAGCGAAAAAAGACTAATTTTGTGAGTAGTATTACCGAACAAATAAAGGCTGAGTTGTCTGCTAAGAATGCTGTTCTTGTTGCTCATTATTACGTGAGCGCAGAATTACAAATGCTTGCAGAAGAAAGTGGTGGCATTGTTTCTGACTCTTTGGAAATGGCACGTTTTGGACAAAATTGCACGGCAGAAACCATTGTGGTTGCTGGTGTTAAATTTATGGGTGAAACGGCAAAAATTCTTTCTCCTGAAAAAACTGTTTTAGTACTCGACGAGGGTGCTACATGCTCTTTGGATGAAGATTGTCAGATTGATGAATTTTCAGCATTTTGCGATCAGCATGCTGATCGTACTGTGGTTGTTTATGCCAATACCAGTGCCGAGGTAAAAGCTCGTGCTGATTGGGTGGTTACTTCAGGCAGTGCACTCAATGTAGTTAAACACCTTAAAGATCAAGGAAAAAAGATTCTTTGGGCGCCAGATAAGCACCTGGGCAACTACGTTAAAAATGAAACAAATGCTGACATGGTGCTTTGGCAAGGCTCTTGTGTCGTGCATGAACGCTTTAAAGCTGATGCTTTGGCCAATTTAAAAGCACACCACCCCGAAGCTGGCGTTCTAGTGCATCCAGAATCACCGCAATCTGTGGTTGATTTGGCCGATCTTGTGGGCTCTACAACCGCTCTTATTAATGCTGTTCGTGATCGACCAGAACAAACCTTTATTATTGCAACAGACAATGGTATTTTTCATAAAATGCGTGAAGTTGCTCCTAATAAAACGCTGATTGAGGCACCAACTGCTGGTCAAGGTGCTGACTGCGAATCGTGTGCTCATTGCGAATGGATGGCAATGAATACACTTGAAAATTGCTTAGACACGATAAAGACAGGGAAAAACGCAATAAATATCGATACCTCTGTCAACCAGAAAGCGCAAAAATCAATCCAAAAATTACTCGACTTTACTGCATAAAGTTACAACATAAAAGGTAAAATTTAAACCCAATATTCACCGGAGAAAAACCCATGGCAGGACATAGTAAATGGCATAACATTCAACACCGAAAAGGCGCCCAAGATGCCAAACGCGGTAAAATTTTTACTAAGTTAATCAAGGAGATTGTGATTGCTGCAAAATCAGGTGGCGGTGTTATTGAAAACAATCCTAGCCTAAGAATGGTGATTGATAAAGCATTGGCCGCTAATATGAAGCGTGACACCATAGAAAGTGCTGTAAAGCGTGGCTCTGGTGATCTAGATGGTGAAAACTATGATGAAGTACGTTATGAAGGTTATGGGCTTGCAGGTACTGCGATCATGGTTGACACACTAACTGATAATCGAAATCGTACTGTTGCTGATGTTCGTCATGCATTTACTAAGCACGGTGGAAACTTAGGTACTGATGGCTCGGTTTCTTATTTATTCACCAAGCAAGGTTTTATAAGCTTTGCTGCAGGTAGTGACGAAGACAAAATCATGGAAGCTGCATTAGATGCAGGCGCAGAAGATGTGATCACTAATGACGACGGGTCTATTGATGTCATAACAACACCTGAAGATTTCTTTACGGTTAAAGATGCTTTAACAGAGCTTGGCTTGGAGAGTGCTCATGCTGAAGTAACTATGGAGCCATCTACGCGTGTTGAACTTAATTTAGGTGATGCAGAAAAATTCATGAGACTTATTGAACGTTTAGAAGATCTTGATGACACTCAAGAGGTTTATCACAATGCAGATATTTCTGAAGAGGTAATGGCCCAATTATGATTCACATTCATCAAGGTATCAATGCACTAGGTGCATTCAAGACCAAATCTTTACAAGTTAAACTAACTCAAGCCCAACCAGGACTATCATTATTGGGTGCTGAGTATATCCACTTTACTGATTTAAATGCAGACCTTGGTGAAGATAAATCTGAACAATTGACTCAATTATTATCATATGAAGAGTCTCTTAATATTGATGATGCAATTTCAAGCATAATCATTATCCCAAGACTGGGCACTATCTCTCCTTGGTCGTCTAAAGCAACTGACATCATGCACTTGTGTGACATAACTCAAATCAATCGCATTGAGCGTGCTGTTGTTTATCATTTTGATGAAAAAATAGTCAATCACCCTGAGGTACTAAGCTGCGTCATGGATAAAATGACAGAGTCTGAATTGGCTGATATTGATAATGCACATGCTATTTTTGATCATTTTGAGCCTCGTCCTTTTTCCAGTGTTGATATTCTATCTCAAGGAAAATCAGCATTAGAAAAAACCAACATAGAGCTAGGGTTAGCCTTGTCTGATGGTGAGATTGATTATCTAGTTGAAAGTTTTATTAAGCTTGAGAGAAATCCTACAGACATTGAGCTAATGATGTTTGCACAAGCAAACTCTGAGCATTGCCGCCATAAGATATTTAATGCTGATTGGACCATTGATAATAC
>CAJVCJ010000013.1 GCA_910595855.1 Candidatus Thioglobus vulcanius
AATCGTATTGATGAGATTGTCACTTTCAATAGTCTTGGTAAAGATCAAATTGCAGGAATTGCCAAAATACAGCTTGAGATTTTATCTTCTCGTCTGGCAGATCTTGATCTTAAGCTTGATCTAAATGATGCTGCTATGCAGATGATTATTGACAAAGGCTATGATCCAGCATTTGGCGCAAGACCACTTAAGCGCACCATTCAACAGCTACTAGAAAATCCACTATCGCAAAAGATTTTATCAGGTGATTTTTTACCAGGTGCACACATCAATGCTGGTGTAACCAATGGTGAGATTACATTTTCTTAAATCTTAACTTGTAAAATACAAAAGGAGGCAGTAGCCTCCTTTTTTTATGTCTAACCTATCTAAATTCTTATTATGAGCGAATATATTGATATAATCGAAGCTTATGGAAGATTATCTTAAGATTGTTAAAAATGGCTTATGGACTAACAACCAAGCTTTGGTTGCATTACTTGGCTTATGCCCTCTTTTAGCGGTTACCAATAATATTGTTAATGCAATCGGTCTTGGCCTAGCAACTACTTTTGTACTCGTTGCCTCAAATGTAACAGTCTCAATCTTTAGAAATCAAATTCGAAAAGAAGTCAGAATTCCTATTTTTGTATTACTTATCGCCTCTTTTGTGACTATTGTTGAATTATTAATGCAGTCTTATTTTTATGATTTGTATTTAATTTTAGGTATTTTTGTACCATTAATTGTAACCAACTGTGCAATTTTAGCCAGAGCGGAAGCTTTTGCTAGTAAAAATACTTGGGGAAAATCAGCACTTGACGGTTTGATGATGGGCATTGGATTTTCAGTGATTTTGATTATTCTTGGCGCAATGCGAGAACTGATTGGCTCTGGCACTTTGTTTGATCAATCTGCTTTACTACTAGGCAGTTTGGGTGACACACTCAGTATCACCGTATTTGAAGATTATCAAGGCACCCTATTGGCCATTCTACCGCCAGGTGCATTTATTGGCTTAGGGCTAATTGTGGCAGTAAAAAATTATTTTGATTTGAAAAAAGTTTAAAAAAAGAGGAGAGGAAAATGAAAAAAATAGTAATAATGTTTGCTAGCTTACTAGCATTTGGCGCTAACGCTGAGGGAGAAGTTACCAAAGAAGTGTTTATTTCACCGGGTTTTGTTTCGCTCAATGTAACGCATCAAGATGAAACTGTCACCTTACAGCGCAATCAAGACCGAGACAATGAAATTTCTAATTTTTATCTAAAAACGACTCGTGGAAAAATTCAGTCTATGCACCCATTTGCGCCACATTTAGTTGACACTATTGGCGAGCTAGAAATGATTAACTACATTAAACAGCGCTCTAAAGGTGATGATAGTATTTTAGTGATTGATACACGTACGCCAAATTGGCCAGTGATTACCGGTGCCATCCCAACAGCGGTTAACATTCCTTATACAAAATTTAAGAAGAAAGAAAAAGCCTTAGAGATTATGGAAGATCAACTAGATGTTCAAGTGGATGATATTTTTGATTTTTCTTATGCCAAGACGCTGATTATGTATTGCAACGGAATCTGGTGTGGACAAACACCTACAGCAGTAGCAGCATTACTAAAGTACGGTTATCCAGCCTCTAAGATTAAATACTACCGTGGTGGCATGAATGCCTGGAAATCTCTTGGACTAACAACGGTTAATTTATAAGCTTTGAAAACCATTCAAGATTACCTCAACAGTGGCGCAGTCGATATTGCGCCACTGTTGTCTTTGGCGCTTAAGAAAAGCAATGTTGAGTTAATTACCCAAGGTGATTATTGCTTAACGCCCACAGAAAAACAAACCTTAAGCGAATTTATTCAGCAACGCACTGATGGTGTGCCATTTTCATATATTAGCGGCACAAAAGGATTTTATCACTTAGATTTTAAAGTAACAGCTGACACCTTAATACCACGCCCAGAAACCGAGCTATTAATCGATATCACACTTGATTTACTCAAAAAAAATCAAAAATACCAAGTATTGGATTTAGGTACCGGTAGCGGTATCATCGCCGTTACTTTAGCCGATATAAATCCGCGTTGGAAAGTTAGTGCAACAGACTTTTCTCAAGCGGCAATTGATGTGGCTAAAATCAATGCAACGACTAACATTAATTTTACCCAAGGCAGTTGGTTTGATGCTGTTACTGATCAAACCTTTGATTTGATCGTATCTAACCCGCCATATATTGAAGAGAATGATGCTTATTTGAATGATCTAACTTATGAGCCACAAACAGCATTAGTGTCTGGAGTAGATGGTTTGGATGATATTCGCATAATTATTAACAATGCGCCAGAATATTTAAATAAAGATGGTTATTTACTTTTAGAACACGGCTACAACCAACAAACTGAAATTGTAGAATTATTGTCAATTAATTTTACTAATATTCAAACTTTTCAAGACTACAATATTAAAGACCGTGCGATTTTGGCACAGATTAAAAATGCATAGCTCACTACACTAATAAAAATCTGGCCTTACTGCCTATTTAGAAGGTTTTGAAATTTTTTTTAAAAATTTATTAAGCTTGTCTTTATGTATCGAGTCCACTTCGCAATATTTTTCTTGCTGGGTGAAGTAGTCTTCCTCTACCCAAGTTTTTGACTCGGAAAAAACCAAAGGCCTGCCTGTTTTGGTTGATACGACTGTATTATCTGCATAGATAATAATCGATTGATCACTGTAGATTATCGCTTTCTGAGCAGAAACACTCATTGATACGGCCAGTAATGCAAATGCAGTTAGTTGTGTAAAGTCTTTCCTCATGAGTTTATTCTACAACAAAATTACTGTAACAAGTTTTTTTTGATATTTAACACAGTTGGAAAAACTAGCTTCTCTTTGTATTAGCTGTGACGATATGCACAACGATATACAAAGAAAAAGATAAATTGAGTGAAGTCGGTCTATAAGCCGGGTTCTGTAATAGATGGTCATTCATCTACGCGAATTGTTACCAAGTCGCTTGAGCACTCTACCCGCTACCTTATGCGAGCCGCATCAATGGTAGCCTATTTGAGCTTGCTCCAAGTGGGGTTTACCTTGCCACGGTTGTTACCTTCCGCGCGGTGCGCTCTTACCGCACCTTCTCACCTTTTCCCACGAATGGGTAGTTTAAATTTCTGCAGCACTTTCCATTATGTCACCATACCTAGCTGTTAGCTAGCACTTTGCTCTATGGAGCCCGGACTTTCCTCTGAAAGGTAAACCTTCCAGCGACCATCCGACCAACTTCAGCGCTGATTATACGCTAAGTATCTGTGTGACTATATTCTCGTAATACATCTACAATTTGTACACTGTAGGACTCATACCATTTATTTTAATTTTTAAGTAACTATAACGGTGTACATTTTATTAACCACTCACTTGAAGATCTTGAAAAATTTGATGGACATTATTGCCATTAGTATCAACAGCAACAGCGACTGGCATATCTTCCACCTCAAATTCATAAATAGCCTCCATACCCATGTCTTCAAATGCAATTATTTTGGCTTTTTTAATAGACTTGGAGATTAAGTATGCAGCGCCACCTACAGCAATCAGATAGCTAGCCTTATGATTTTTAATACTATTAGCCGTTTCATTGCCACGCTCAGCTTTGCCGATCATGCCTAGAATATTGGTATTTTCTAGCATCATATCTGTAAATTTATCCATACGTGTCGCTGTGGTTGGACCTGCAGGACCAATCACTTCGTCACCCACAGCGTCTACCGGCCCTACATAATAGACAAACTTATTATCAAAATCAACACCTTTTGGCAGGCCTTTACCTTCATCCAGCATGTGCTTAAGTCGCGAATGCGCTCCATCTCGTCCAGTAATAATCGTGCCTGTTAATAGCAATGTATCGCCTATATTCCATTCACCCATTTGTTCGCGTGTTAGCGTGTTAAGATCGATGTGTTTATATTTAGAATAATCCATTTCCAGTTCAGGATAAATACTCATATCCACTTTTGGTAATTGCGCCACGCCTGATCCATCTAATGAAAAATGTAAATGCCTAGTGGCAGCGCAATTTGGAATAAGGGCAACCGCCTGCGAAGCAGCGTGTGAAGGGTAATCTTTAATCTTAACATCAAGTACAGTAGTTAGTCCAGATAAGCCTTGCGCACCAATACCTAGATTATTAATTTTATCCATTAACTCTAGGCGCATTTTTTCAATATTAGTTTGATTACTCTTTTGTGAAACCTCAACAATATCAATCGGATCCATTAAGCTTTCTTTAGCCATAAGCATGGCTTTTTCCGCTGTACCGCCCACACCAATACCAATAATACCTGGCGGACACCAGCCGGCACCCATAGTGGGAATCATCTTTATCACCCAATCAGAAACATTATCATCTGGCGCAAGCACTGCAAATTTTGCCTTATTTTCTGAGCCACAGCCCTTGGCAGCTACTATGAATTTCAGCACATCACCTTTAACCACTTTCATATGAATAACGGCAGGAGTATTATCTTTAGTATTGGTTCGTGAAAATAATGGATCGGCAACAATAGAAGCGCGCAGTGGGTTATCTGCAAATGTAAATGCACGCCTAACACCTTCATTGATCATTTCCTCTAAGGATAAATCAGCCTCCCAAGAAACATCCATGCCCACTTCAACAAAAACGTTAATAATACCGGTATCTTGGCACATTGGCCTTTGCCCTAAGGCAGCCATTTTTGAATTAATTAAAATTTGGGCGATGGCATTTTTAGCGCTATCGTGCGTTTCTTTTTCATACGCTGATGTCATCGCACGAATAAAATCAGGCGAATGATAATACGAGATATACTGCAAGGCCGAAAAGACGCTTTCAATCACATGCTCTTGCTGAATTTTCATATTGATATTACTCCGACGATTGTTGTATTTTTTGCTAATTATTTATAGTATTATATCTCTTTATTTCATCAATAATTAATCAGGAATTTTTATGTTTGATTTTTTCAAAGCTCAAAGCCTTTCAATTGATTTAGGCACTGCTAATACGCTAATTCACATGGATGGCCAGGTTGTTTTAAACGAGCCTTCAGTAGTTGCCATTCGCCAAGATAAAGGCTCAATGGAAGCCACGGTTATTGCAGTGGGTCAAGATGCTAAAAACATGCTGGGTAGAACACCTGGATCAATTGAAGCTATTCGACCAATGAAAGATGGTGTAATTGCTGATTTTAAAGTCACTGAAAAAATGCTACAACATTTCATTCGCAAAGTGTTGCGTTCGGGTTTTTTCTCACCCAGCCCAAAGGTTTTGATTTGCGTTCCTTGTGGCGCCACTCAAGTTGAGCGTCGTGCTATTAAAGAAAGCGCCGTTGGCGCAGGTGCACGTGACGTCTACTTAATTGAAGAGCCGATGGCTGCCGCACTAGGTGCTGGCATGGCTATTGAAGAAGCATCAGGCGCTATGGTTATTGATATTGGTGGTGGTACAACAGAAATTGCTATCATGTCTTTAAATGGTATTGTTTATTCTGACTCATTGCGTGTTGGTGGTGATGTATTTGATGATACTATCGTTAGATTTGTTCGTCGCGAACACGGTATTATTATTGGCCCTGCTACTGCAGAGCAAATTAAAGAAGAGGTGGGTTCAGCGTTTAAAACCAATGTTGTTAAAAAAATCGAATTCAGAGGTAGAGATGTTGCAAAAGGCATTCCAGTAAGTTTTGAAATTACCAATACTGAAATACTAGGTGCACTACAAGAGCCATTAAAAACCATTCTTAGCTCAGTCAGAACTGCACTAGAAAAAACACCACCTGAGTTAAGTTCTGATATTGCTGAAAACGGCTTGGTACTTACAGGTGGTGGCGCCCTACTAGATGGTCTTGATAAGCTCATCAACCAGGAAACAAATCTACCAGTACGAGTTGCTGATGATCCGTTAACCTGTGTTGCGCGTGGTGGTGGTGTTGCGCTTGATATGATTAGCAAGCACAACATGGGATTCTTGGCAGCCGAATAAATAAATTCGTCATTCAATCGGGGTAAGAGATAATGAATTTTCTTAAAACTTTTATCCCAATTATTGTTGCCATATTTCTAATTCTGTTCGACTATAAGTTTTCTTACCTCAACCAACTAAGACAAAGTGTTGCAACAGCAATCTCTCCCATTTATATGGTCGTCAGCTTGCCAGGCAAGCTTTACACTTGGATTGATGAGCAAGGCACCTCCAAAGATCAACTTCTAAATAACAATCAAAACCTTAACTCTGAACTACTAAAGCTTCAGGCAAGACTGCAACAAACAGATGCATTAATTTTAGAAAACAAAAAACTTAAAGCGCTACTTGAATCAAGCTACACACTTGATCAAAACATATTTACCACTGCTCGAATTGAACAAGTAAGTCGCTCCCGATTAAAAAAACAAATCATTATCAACAAGGGTAGTAACGATCACCTGAAAGTTGGTCAAATTGCCTTGGGCGCTAAGGGTATTATTGGGCAAATTACACAAGTAACTCCTACCAATGCTAGCATCTTAATGGCGAGCGACCCAACCCAACATATCCCTGTTAAGAATGCTAGAAATGGTATTCAAGGTGTTAGTCAGGGTGTGGCTGAAAATCAATTTTTGATCCGAATTAAATTTATTGAGTCTGATTTAGATATTCAAATTGATGACATATTTCTTAGTAGCGCACTGGGCGGGAAGTTTCCTAACGGATATCCATTAGGAAAGGTTATTCATGTTGAGCAACATACAGATGAATCTTTTTTGCATATTGTATTAGAACCTATTCAAAAAACTCAAAATCTAGAATTTGTGATTATTTTGGAGGAACGATGACTACCCAAAGACCATATTTCTTCTTGTTGAAGATAACCTTATTCTCTCTCATTCTTAGCGCTCTGCCTTTTAATGAAACCATTCTAGACGCCTCCCCTTTTTGGATGTTTTTACTGTTTAGCTATTGGCTAGTTTACTTTCCAGTCAAAGGCGGTCTTTTTATCGCATTAATCTTAGGCGTAATATTAGATATATTACAAGGAGATATTCTTGGTCAAAATGCTTTAGCACTGATTCTAGCCAGTCTATTTATTAGCAATGTTAAGCAATCTTTTTATGTGTCCAATTTGAGCACTCAACAAGTTTATATTTTTCTAGCTAGTGGTATTTATTTTAGTTTTTTCTTTTCTATTCATTTATTAGTGCACGGTTTTAATAACAACTACTACTTACTATTAACTCCATTAACAAGTGCTATTGCCTGGCCGGTTGTACGTTATTTTCTGGGTAAATGTAAGCACCAATAAGCATGGATAGTATTAATAACACTCAACTTGAAAACTCACTCCTATCTTCACGATTAAAGCTGGCCTTAATATTTATCTTCCTACTTACATCGGTGTTATTGGTACGTATTTATAATCTGCAAGTTGTGAATCATGAGTTCTATCAAGAAGAGGCGCTGGGTAATCAAATGCGCAGCTTGCCCATTACACCCAATAGAGGTAAGATTTACGATCGAAACGGTATTTTATTGGCAACCAACCTACTAACCTACCAACTAACCCTTACTCCTGAAAAGGTTGATAATATTAGCAAGACACTTCTTCAACTTGAGCAACTTAATTTTATTAATGAAAATGACATTAAGGCTTATTATAAAAAAAGAAAGCGCTTTCTTAAATTCCATAATATCCCCATTAAGCATAATCTAAGTAAGACCAAAGTAGCTCAATTTTTGGTTAGTAATCAGTTTCCAGGTGTTGATATTGAGTCTTATTTTCATCGCGTTTATCCGCATGAATCTTCTAGTGTGCATGCACTTGGCTACGTCTCTAGGATGAATAAAAAAGAGTCGCTACTTTACGATAAAGAGAATTATTCAGGCACTCTATTTGTAGGCAAGGTTGGCATTGAAAAGCAATATGAAAACCTCTTACATGGACGTACTGGTGTTAAACAAATAGAGCGCAATGTTAGTGGTCGTATTGTTGATACAAAAATAATTACCCCTGCCACCGCTGGAAAAAACTTATACTTAAGTCTTGATTTGGATATGCAGAAAAAAGCTGAATCCGCACTCAAAGACAAACGTGGCTCTATTGTGGTTGTCGATGTACGTAATGGCGAAGTATTAACCTTAGTTAGCACCCCTATTTACAATCCCAACTGGTTTGTAAATGGAATATCTCATGCTAATTACAACCAACTACGAAACTCCAAAGACATTCCACAGTTAAATCGAGCGGTTCAAGGGCTTTATCCGCCTGGATCAACTGTCAAACCAATGGTTGCATTAGCAGGCCTTGAAGAAGGGGTTATTAACAATAAAAGTAAAACATTTTGCCCAGGCTATTACAAACTACCCAATGTCAAAAGAAAGTTTAACGATTGGAAACGCACTGGACATGGTCATGTCGATGTAAAAGATTCGCTCGCCCAATCTTGTGATGTATTTTTTTATGATCTAGCTAACAAAATGGGTATTGATAAATTACATGATAATCTAGATCTGTTTAACTTTGGGCGTAAAACAGGTATTGATATACCGGGTGAAAAAGGTGGCATCATGCCTTCAAAATCCTGGAAAAAAATCAATCGAAATGAGCCTTGGTATCGAGGAGAAACACTCATTGCCGGCATTGGCCAGGGATTCATGACATCTAGCCCATTGCAACTTGCTGTTGCCACTGCTGCACTTGCCAATAAAGGTGAAATATTCCAGCCAACCCTTCTTAAAGCTACTCAATCACCAGGCGATTCCATCCTTACCATTGATAATAAACGCAGTAAACAAATACCTATTAAAGACATTCACAATTGGGAAGATGTTATTGAGGGTATGAAAATGACAATTTACGCACCCAAGGGTACAGCTAGACGACTCAATAAAGGCTTAACTTATACACTTGCAGGAAAAACAGGAACAGCTCAAGTCTTTGGGCTAGATCCTGAGGAGCAATATATTGCAGAAAAATACGAAGAAAAGCTGAGAGATCATGCCCTATTCACTGGCTTTGCACCCATTAACAATCCAGAAATTGCTATTGCTATTATTGTGGAAAATGCCGGTAGTGGTAGCTCAAAAGCAGCGCCACTAGCACGTGAAGTACTCGATGTTTATTTTAACAAACAGTCATCCAATCGCTTGACGCAATAGCGCTTCATCAATTGGAAATTTCAACATAGCGTCCATTCTATATCGAGCCTTTAATTGATCCAACTGTGGCTGATTTAAGTCGTCATATAAAATCACAATTTTGGCTAGAGGTGAATTCCCCTCTAGAGTTGCTAACAAAGATTCAATATTACTCACTCGATCTCGAAATTCAGGGTTATGACTAAATTCAGCCACCAATACTTGATAACTATTTTTCTTAGCTAACTTAGTCGCCTTACGCTGAGAATCTTCAAAATCAACTTTAAATCCTTGCTCAACAAACATTGATGTGAAATCTTCAAAGCCACCCTCATCAACAAAAAATAACAGATTTTTACTCATGATTCTGAATTCTGCAATTGATAAAAACCTTGTTTAAATTCGGTAAATTTGTTATCTTCAATTGCTTGACGCATTTGTGCCATTAAATCTTGATAATAATACAAATTATGAATCGTGTTTAATCTAGCGCTTAAAATTTCATTCTTTCGTTGCAAATGATGCAAATAAGATTTGGTATAGTTCTGACAGGTGTAACAACCACAACGCTCATCTAGCGTTGAAACATCGAGCTTGTATTGTGCGTTACGAATTTTAACAATCCCTACAGACGTAAACAAATAACCATTTCTGGCATTTCTCGTTGGCATCACACAATCAAACATATCTATTCCACGCTCAACTGCCTCAACCAAATCACTCGGCGTACCCACACCCATTAAGTACCTAGGTTTTTCCTCTGGAAGCTCGTCTGGTAAATAATCTAGCACCTTCATCATCTCTTCTTTTGGCTCTCCAACACTTAAGCCACCAATGGCATAACCGTCAAAGCCAATCTCGATCAATGCTTTTGCAGACTCTTCACGCAAGTCTTTAAACATGCCACCTTGAACAATACCAAATAAGGCATTAGTGTTATTGAGCTTATTATGCTCAGACTTTGATCGCTTTGCCCAGCGAAGCGATAATTGCATGGATTGATCAGCTGTTGGCTTATCAGCAGGATAAGGCGTACACTCATCAAAAATCATAACAATGTCTGAACCTAGTTTATGTTGAATTTGTAAAGATTCTTCAGGACCCATAAAAATTTTATCACCATTTTTAGGCGACCTAAACTCAACACCCTCTTCGCTAATTTTTCTCATAGCACCAAGACTAAACACCTGAAAACCACCTGAATCTGTCAATATTGGACCTTGCCAGTGCATAAAATTATGCAAATCACCATGCGCTTCAATTACTTCAGTACCTGGGGTGATAGCCAAATGAAAAGTATTTCCTAGGACTATTTGTGCACCTAAATCTATTACTTCTTCTGGCGTCATTGCTTTTACAGTGCCATAAGTGCCTACCGGCATAAAAGCAGGTGTTTGCACTTCTCCACGCTCAAAAACCATTTTTCCGCGACGTGCTTTATTATCTATATTTTTTAACTCAAATTTCATATGTGCCTTATTAATATGTATTACTCAAGAATGCTGAGAATCAATTTGTAAATCCCAAAGTTTGGCGTATTCGCCCTGAGCTTTTAACAGCTCTTCGTGTGAGCCACTCTCTTGTATACCGCCGCTTCCTAAAACTATAATTTTATCACTATCAACAATAGTAGATAAACGATGAGCAATTACAAGCGTTGTATGCTGCTGAGCAACTGAATTTAATGCCCTCTGAACCATTTGTTCAGAATATGAATCTAGTGCTGAGGTAGCCTCATCAAAAATCAAAATAGGCGGATTTTTTAACAGCACCCTAGCAATTGCCAAGCGCTGCTTCTCTCCGCCAGAGAGTTTAAGCCCGCGCTCACCAACACGAGAATCATACCCTTGTGGCAATTTCTCAATAAATTGATCAATAAAGGCTAGTTTAGCAGCTGTTTTTACTTCATCGCTGGTAGCGCCTTGCTTGCCATACGCAATGTTGTAATAGATACTCTCATTAAACATGACCGTATCTTGGGGTACAACACCTATAGCTTTCTGAACCGAGCTTAGATCTAGCTGTTTAATATTTTGACCATCAATTAAAATTTCACCAGACTCAACATCATAAAATCTAAACAAAAGTTTTGCCAAAGTTGATTTTCCAGAGCCTGAAGCACCAACAATGGCCACCTTTTGTCCAGGACTAATATCAAAACTAATATCTTTCAATACTGATTCTTTGCCAGAATATGCAAATGTAACATTCTTAAACTCGATTTTCCCTTGACCAACCTTAAGTAATGGTGCATTTTTATCGCTCTTAATTTTTGGTTTTTTATCAAGTAAATTAAACATGTTATTCATGTCAATAAAGTTGTGTTTGATTTGTCGATAGACAATACCTAATGATCCCAACGGCATAAACAATTGCAATAATAGCGCCTGAATCATGATCATGTCGCCTAAGCTTAATTGTTGTGCCACAACCCCTTCGGCAGCCATAATCAAAACCATAGTTACACCAACAGCAATGACCGCTCCTTGAACAAAATTAAGCGCTGTCATTGAAGTAAAACTCTTGGTGGCAACATTCTCCCAGCGCGTCATGGTGTCTTCATAGCGCTTAACTTCAAACTCTTCTTGATTAAAATATTTAACCGTTTCATAGTTAATTAAGCTATCGACTGCATTGGTATTTGCCTCTGATTGCATGTCATTCATTTGATAACGATACTTCATGCGCCAAGTTGTAATCGCAAGCGTCAAGCCAATATAAAACACAACTGTCGCCAATGAAATACCTGCAAAAAAGAAATCATAGTTAATCCACAATAAACCAATAACTAAGCAAATTTCAAAAAATGAAGGTAAGATATTAAATACAAAAATGGATAGCAACGTAGAGACACTTTGCGTACCTCGATCAATATCTCGAGTAATGCCGCCAATTCTTCTATCCAAATGAAAAGACAAGTCAAGTGTGTGTAAATGTTTAAACACACCAAGTGCGATCAAATGCATGGCGTGGTAGCGAACCTTGGCAAAAATAGCATCTCTAAGTTCATTAAATAATGAGCTAGATAATCTTAACATTCCATAAGCAAAGAGTAACCCTAATGGCAATATTAACACAACATTGGTTTGATCTAGACCGTCTACGATCTCCTTAAGAACCACAGGAACAGCAACATTAGCCAGCTTGGCAGAGATCAAGAAAATAGTAGCTAAAATAACACGAGCACGCATTGCCAGTAGATATGGCAACAACTTCTTTAAAACCTTTATATCTTGAGTCTTAAAGTCGTAAGCTTGTGTTGGTTTATCAGTACCGTGCATCGTTCATTGGGTGATCTTTAGGTACGATAGCGCCTTTTTCTAATGCTATTTTTACAATTTCATTGCCACGGAATTGAGCTGGATTTTGCAATAATTCTTGTTGCCAAAAAGAATGCATTTCACACATTTGTGGATGCGTATGATTACAACCTAAAATATGAAATGAACAGTCGCCTACCTTCCAAGGGCCATCGCCAGTGATTTCACCCTCGATCAGATGAATACTGTAAGTGGGGTCTTTTTCCCAAAAAATCTCAAAATAGAGTACACCTTGAGGATGTTGAAATAAGTTTTCAATAACACGCACCTCTCCATTCGGATATTTAATATATAGCGGCGAACGCATAGATAATAATTTATGCGGTTTTAAATGATTCGCTAATGTGCTCAAAATTAAATCCTCTTGATTGTAAAAAACGCTGTTGCTTGGCTTTTTGCGTGAAGTCACTTGGCGCTTCTTGGCCAAATTTACGCTCACGTATCTGACGTGCTAATGTGTAAAAATCATAGTCAGATAAATCAAATTGTGTAATGCCACGTTGCCTTAAATCGACACTAATTTTAATTGGACCCTTGCCTTGATTGAAGCGCATTTGAATAAAATCAGCTGAAAATCTATCATCACTTTGGTAATTCTGTTCTATTAAAGTTTCGATCGATGTTTCGATATCGTCTTGCTTAAACTCTTTAGTACTCAGCTTTTGTGTTAATTCAAAAACTGAGTGTTCGCGCCTGACCAGCATGCGCATTGCAGCCGCATAACATTTTTTTTGATCAGCTGTCGTCACTACCACTCATAAGCTTTTCACGAATTTTAGCTTCGACGCGTTGACTTAATTCAGTATGCTCTTTTAAGTAATCTCTTGCATTGTCCTTACCTTGGCCAATTCGCTCACCTTCAATACTGTACCAAGCACCTGCTTTTTCCACAAAGCCATGTTTAACACCAAGATCAATGATCTCACTTTCAAGAGAAATACCTTCGTTATAAAGGATCTGAAATTCAGCCTGCTTGAAAGGTGGTGCAACTTTATTTTTCAATACTTTAACACGTGTTTCATTGCCTAAAATTTCATCGCCTTTTTTAATCGCACCAATACGACGAATATCAAGACGTACCGAGGCATAAAACTTCAGTGCATTACCACCTGTTGTAGTTTCAGGATTACCAAACATAACGCCAATCTTCATACGCAGCTGGTTAATGAAAATCACCATAGTATTAGTTTTCTTAATATTTGAGGTTAGCTTTCTAAGTGCTTGAGACATTAGTCGTGCTTGCAAGCCCATGTGTGATGCGCCCATTTCACCTTCAATCTCTGCTTTCGGCGTCAACGCAGCAACTGAGTCAATAACGATAATATCAACACTGCCAGATCGCACCAACATATCAGTAATCTCTAACGCTTGCTCACCAGTATCTGGTTGAGAGATTAGCAATTCATCAGTATCAACTCCTAAACGCTTAGCATACTGAGGATCTAGCGCATGTTCTGCATCAATAAATGCCGCGGTGCCGCCTAATTTTTGCATCTCAGCAATAACATGTAGTGTTAATGTTGTCTTACCAGAAGATTCAGGGCCGTAAATTTCAATCACCCTACCTCTTGGTAAGCCGCCAATGCCTAGTGCTACATCCAAACTCAAACTACCCGTAGAAACAGCTTCGATATCTGCCTGAGCGCCTTCGTCACCCAAAAACATAACTGAACCCTTGCCAAACTGCTTATCAATCTGCGCTAAAGCCACCTTAAGTGCTTGTTTTTTCTGTTCATCCATGTCATTACTCCCGGGTAAAATATGATTAATTAATTTGACAATTATATCTGAAATATTGTGGCAACTTTTTCAATAAATGACACTCAAAATATGGACTTGGCGCTCAAGCTGGCAAGGCTTGGTATACATGGCGTAAGTGCTAATCCGATGGTCGGCTGTGTGATTGAAAAAAATGGAAAGATAATTGCTCAAGGTTATCATAAAATTTTTGGCGATGCTCACGCCGAAATTAACGCCTTGGATCAAATCAATCATCAAGCTGATGATACTACGCTATATGTCACTTTAGAGCCTTGCTCACATCAAGGGAAAACACCACCGTGTGCCCAAGCAATTATCAATTCAGGTGCCGGCAAAGTTATCATTGCAACTCTTGATCCTAATCCTTTGGTTTCTGGACAAGGCGTTTCCATGCTTGAGGCTGCCGGCATCATTGTGCAGGTTGGACTGTTAGAAGATCAAGCTATTACACTTAATCGTGGCTTTATGACACGCATGAAGTATGGGCGTCCTTTTGTTACTTGCAAAATTGCCACAAGCCTTGATGGAAAAACATCTATGAGCTCTGGTGAAAGCAAGTGGATTACAGGTGAAAATGCCAGAAAGGATGTGCAAAAACTTAGGAGTACACATCAAGCCATTATGACTGGATCTGGCACAATACTTGCGGACAATCCATCAATGACACTACGTCAAGACGGCGCTGATTTTTCACCACTAAGAATTGTGATTGATGGCAAGCATCAAATCACAGATACTGCTCTTAATATTTTTTCAGATAACGCCCCAACTCAAGTGTTTAACACCAGCAATACAAAATTAGACGACAACGGGAAGCTTAACTTAAACGATGTTCTACAGCAACTTGGCAATAAGGGTATTGGTACAGTCTTGCTAGAAGCAGGCCCAGGTCTTATTGGCGCTATGATTAAAAGCAAGTTGATCGATGAATTTATTATTTATACGGCACCCATTCTAATGGGTAGCAATGCCAAATCCATGATCCAGCTACCAATTGACAAAATGAAAGACAAGCTAAGTCTAAATATTAGTGATTTACGCATGGTGGGTGATGACATACGTATTACTGCTACAATTAAACAATGAGCAGTCTAACCAATAAGAATATTATATTAGCCATAAGTGGCTCTATATCTGCTTATAAGTCACCTGATATTATTAGACGATTGCAAGATTTGGGTGCTGAAGTGCGCGTGGTTTTAACAATAGGTGGTGCTAAATTTATAACTGAATTGTCACTTCAAACCATCTCCAAACATAAGGTTCATCACAACTTATGGGATAAAGACGCTGAATTGTCCATGGGGCATATTGAGTTAGCAAAATGGGCTGATTTAATTTTAATAGCGCCAGCAAGTGCCAATACTATTGCCAATATCGCAAGCGGTAAGGCTTGTGACCTACTAACCAGTGTCGTATTGGCCAGTACCGCCAAGCTAATAATTGCACCGGCAATGAACCAGCAAATGTATCAAGCTGTTGCACTTCAGAATAATTTAGCCACTCTAATCTCACGCCAAACAATTGTCATTACACCTGATTCAGGTATACAGGCTTGTGGTGATATTGGCCTAGGGCGATTGCCAGATTCTACTGATATTGCTAATCAAGTTGCCAAGCAATTCAAAACGACTGAATTAAGTGGGAAAAATGTTTTAATTACGCTTGGCGCCACTATGGAGCCGATCGATCCCGTTAGATATATTTCTAACCACTCTAGCGGGAAAATGGGCATGGCCTTAGTTAATCGTTGCATTGAAATGGGTGCTAAAGTAACTTGTGTTTATGCAAATATCACCACTCCTTTAAACGATAAAGCAATTAACATCCAAACACTTAGTGCAGATGAAATGCATGAGTGTGTCATGAAGCATATTGATCAGCAACAAATATTTATTGCCGTTGCTGCGGTTAGTGATTATCGAGTCAAAAATCCAACTATTCAAAAAATTAAAAAATCTGATGACAGCTTAATTCTAGAATTAACCCTGAATAAAGACATCTTGCTGGATGTATGCAAACTGAGCAACAAACCCCTGTGCATTGGCTTTGCTGCAGAAACACAAAATACCTTAAAAAACGCTATAAATAAGCTAAAAAATAAGGCTTGTGACGTCATTATTGCTAACGATGTTTCCAATGCTGAAATTGGCTTCAATAATGACGACAATCAAGTGGTTTTCATCAGTCAAAATCAACAGCAAAATATCAGTAAAAATAGCAAAATTAAAATTGCGGATAAAATTCTAAAAATCTTCATTAAAGAGTTCTTATAAACGCCTAAAAACACCGTTAAATCAACACCAACTAGAGTTACTCACAAAACTGTGGATAACTCTGTTAATATCTCTTTGAAAAGTATCAAAAACGTTGATGTATTGCTCTTTCTTATGGTTTTGAATAAAAACTAATCAGTTAATATTTTTCATTAAATATCAATTACTTATGCTTTTAAATATAAAACCATAATATTAGAAAACACTCATTAACACCCTAAAACCTAAAATGGAGGAAAACTAATTGTGTTTCACGCATTAAAACAAGGGTTTCACGCCATATTAGCACTTAGTAAACTATCAAACAGTGAGCGTTACTATTTTTTAAAAAATAAGCCCTAATTATGCTATTTTTTGCCCTTACTTTTCTGTTAGGAGTTATGGCATTTTCAGTCAAAAACACACTACCTTTATCAACACCTGAAATAAGTCTGTTTTTTATCCTAATATTGGTCATTTTGGCAACCTTTAAGCGACAAAAGCCCATTGCTATAAGCTTGGTATTTTTTATACTCGGTTTTGGCTGGATGGGTCTATTTTCAATTCATGTTTTACAAGCTAATATTGATGAAAAATACTTCAATACTCCCATTAATGTTGTTGGAACTATTGCAGATATTCCCAAAACTAGTAAGCATAAAACTCAATTTATCTTTAATGTTATCGAGCCTTTTAACGCTACTATTAAATTAGCCCAGTATGACAAATCAAAAGTAAAGCTTCGTAGTGGCGACCAATGGAAATTTTTGATTAAAATTAAGCATAACAATGGTTATCAAAATAAAGGTGGGTTCGACTTTGAGCAGTGGCTATTCTTTAAGAAATTTGATGCTACTGGCTATGTAAGACGAAGCGACTCAAATCAAATTTTAAAGTTAAATTCCGGCCTGTCAATTGATTCTGTTCGTCAAAATATCAGACAAAGGCTACTTGATTCAATTACTCAATTAGAATTTATCGGTGTTATCAATGCATTAATTATTGGTGATAGGTCGCTTCTTAACGATAATCACTGGGAGTTATTTAAATCCACCAACACAACACACTTAAGTGTTATCTCTGGTTTGCATATTGGACTAATCTCAGGATTTGTATTTTTACT
>CAJVCJ010000014.1 GCA_910595855.1 Candidatus Thioglobus vulcanius
TGGTTTGAAAGCCACTCATTTCAAAAAATGTAACTAAGAAGTCTTTTATGCTTGAATCATCATCGATAACAAAAATAGTTTGATTTTCATCGGATTGGGCGTGGTTCATTATTTGCTTGAATTTCTTTAAAATATGTTTTATATTATATATAGCTATCTATCTTCAATTTTGTTAAAAAATAGTCGGCTACAATCACATGGCTTTTTCACGCTATCATGATTCTGAAAACTGGGATGTTTTGAGAAGGGTATTAAAAACAAATGGGACGTAGTGATTTAACAGGAAGTAAAGAAGATTGTTTTAATGTATAAATTTGCTACGTAATAAAAATTCGATTACATTCAAAACCTTGTCTTTATGATAGTTTTTTCTTAGATGTAACGTTATCTAACTATCTAAAATAAATAGCGTAGAATGATCCTAAAATTTTTATAGATTCTTGGGGGAGAGGAAATGGAAAAGTGGATCAATACGATCGTTAGTCTGTCTAACGTTAGAGGTAAAAATACAAAGCCAACAATTAATGATATTAACTTTGTAATCGATAAGTGTTTAAAAGATCTTGAAGAGTCTAAGAAGACCAAGTCTTTTGTTAAGTTTTATCCTAATGCCTGTTAAAACAATTTTATAAATTTTTTACACTAGTGATAGGGCTAGGCGCAGTAATTATTTTACTGACCTATTAAAAAACTAAATAGAGCTTAATTTTTCTACTGCTTGCTTAATGTTGTCCATACTTGTTGCAAAAGAAAATCTAACATAGCCTGGTGCGCCAAAGGCTGACCCTGGCACCAAAGCAATATTTAGTTTTTCTAAACAGTAAGTTGAAAATTCCACATCATCCTTAAGATTAAGGCGTTTAATTAAGCCTTCAATCCTAGGGAATGAGTAAAAAGCACCTTGAGATCTTGGGCATTCAATACCGTCAATTGCATTTAGCGAGTCTACAATGAATTCATGACGCTCCTCGAAAGCATCAACCATTATGCCAATAATGTCTTGATCACCATTTAAAGCCTCTAAAGCAGCTGCTTGTGCAATTGAACATGGATTTGAGGTTGATTGACCTTGGATTTTTTTCATGGCTTTAATGATGGTCTCAGGTCCGCCAGCATAACCAATGCGCCAGCCAGTCATGGCGTAGCCTTTAGACACGCCATTTAAGATAATAGTGCGTTGTTTTAAGGTTGGTTCAGCCATCACAATATTAATGAAGTCATCATTGCCCCAGCGAATGTGTTCATAAATATCATCAGTAATGATTAACACATGAGGGTGATTTTTTAAGACAGCACCAAGCGCTTGTAATTCTGCTTTTGTATAAACCGCACCAGTTGGATTAGAAGGGCTGTTCATGACAAATAATTTGGTGTTGCTATTAATGCTGGCTTCTAATTGATCAGGTGTAATTTTAAAGCTTTGCTCTAAGCCGGTTTCAACAATCACTGGCGTGGCATCCGCCAAAATAACCATATCTGGATAGCTAACCCAATAAGGTGCAGGAATGATAACTTCATCGCCTTTGTTCAAAACTGCTTGACAAAGATTGTAAAAAACTTGCTTACCACCTGAAGACACCATGACTTCGGTATTAGAATAATCTAGTGAATTTTCACGTTTAAATTTATCAATGATGGCTTGTTTTAAATCTGGCGTACCATCAACTGCTGTATATCTTGTTTGCCCATTTTTAATTGCATCAATGCCTGCTTGCTGAATATTAATAGGCGTATCAAAGTCAGGCTCGCCTGATCCCATTGGTACAATTTGAATACCTTGTGCTTTTAATTCATTTGCCTTTGCAGTAACTGCAAGTGTGGCGGAAGGTTTGACTTTTTGGACTCTTTGAGAAAGAAACTCTGACATGATTAATAGTAAAAAATAGATTAAAATTGATTGTTTATGTTAATGAAAAAATACAACAAGTGGGCAAGAAATTTCAATTAGAATCACAATTTTCTCCTAGCGGAGATCAGCCAAGTGCCATCAAAACTTTGGTCGAAGGTGTTAATGCTGGTGATAAGTTTCAAACCCTGTTGGGTGTAACCGGATCTGGAAAAACATTTACCTTGGCGAATGTTATTAAGCAAACTAAGCGACCGAGCTTGATTATGGCGCCTAACAAGACGCTGGCTGCCCAGCTATACGCTGAGATGAAAGAATTTTTCCCGCATAATGCGGTGGAATATTTCGTCTCTTATTATGATTATTATCAGCCAGAAGCCTACGTTCCTGCCTCCGACACATTCATTGAGAAAGACTCCTCGATTAATGAGCAAATTGAACAGATGCGCCTCTCTGCCACTAAATCTCTCTTAGAAAGAGACGATGTAATTATTATTGCCAGTGTATCGGCTATTTATGGTTTGGGTGACCCTGAAAGCTACATGTCAATGCTTCTACATTTAAGTGTTGGTGAAATTTCCAATCAAAGAGAGATATTATCTCGATTGTCGCAAATGCAATATACCCGTAATGATGTCACATTATTAAGAGGGCATTTTCGAGTCAAAGGTGAAGTGATTGACATCTTTCCGGCTGACTCAGAAGAGCAAGCATTACGCATTGAAATGTTTGATGAAGAGATTGAAAGACTCTATTGGTTTGATCCTTTAACTGGTGAACGCCTAAAGTCTTTGCAAAGAATTACTATTTATCCACAAACGCATTATGTGACGCCAAAATCCAAAATTTTAAATATGTTGGATGATATTAAGGTTGAGCTTAAGAGTCGTAGAGAGGAGTTGCTGTCTTTAAATAAATTAGTTGAAGAGCAGCGCTTGACTCAGCGCGTGCATATGGATATTGAGATGATGCGTGAGCTTGGATATTGTACTGGCATCGAAAATTATTCTCGTTACTTGTCGTCTAGAAATGTAGGCGATCCACCACCTACTTTATTGGATTATTTGCCCAAAGATTCCTTGGTGATTTTGGATGAGTCACACGTTACCGTTAGCCAAATTGGTGGCATGTATAAGGGAGATAGAGCGCGCAAGAAAACACTGGTTGAGTTTGGTTTTAGGCTGCCTTCTGCTTTAGATAATAGACCCTTAAAATACGAAGAGTTTGAGCAGAAAGTTAATCAGTGTATTTTGGTGTCGGCCACACCTTCTCAATATGAGCTTGATGTTTCGAGTCGAATTGCTGAGCAGTTAGTTAGGCCGACAGGGTTGCTAGATCCAGTTATTGAGGTGCGACCAGTTGGCACTCAAGTGGACGATTTACTCAGTGAAATTCATAAATGTGTAGCGGTTAAAGAGCGTGTTTTGGTAACCACGCTTACCAAAAAAATGTCAGAACAATTAAGTGATTATTTAAATGATCATGGCGTTAAAGTTCGTTATTTGCATTCAGATATTGATACAGTTGAGCGAGTTGAAATTATTAGAGATTTACGCTTAGGTGTGTTTGATGTGCTTGTTGGAATTAACTTGTTAAGAGAGGGTTTGGATATTCCTGAAGTGGCATTAGTGGCTATTTTGGATGCAGATAAAGAGGGCTTTTTACGCTCTGAAAGATCGTTAATTCAAACCATGGGTAGAGCGGCTAGAAATGTTAACGGTAGGGCGATTTTATACGCTGATCGAATCACCAAGTCGATGAATAAAGCCATGAGCGAAACTCAAAGAAGACGTGAAAAACAAGAGGAACATAATACGAAAAATAACATCACCCCAAGGGGTGTGGTTAAACCAATTATTAATATCTTGGATACGGATTTAACCAGTGAAGAGATAAGCGGGGATAATGAAGAATTAATCATAGTTCAACTATCTCCTGTGCAATTGGCCAAAGAGATAAAGATACTAGAAAAGAAAATGTACAAATTTGCTAGTGATTTAGAATTTGAGCAAGCAGCTGATGTACGTAATCAAATTAAACACTTAAAAGACTCTCAATTTAAAGCAGCCTTATGACAACCGACTTAAATATTACTGAAATTTTCTATTCATTGCAAGGTGAAGCTAGAGAAGTTGGCCTACCTACGATTTTTATACGTTTAACTGGCTGTCCGTTACGATGCACTTATTGTGATACTGAGTATGCCTTTAAGGGTAATAATCCAATTAGTATTAGTGATATTGTTGATGAAATTAAGCAATACAATACGCGCTATGTGTGTGTAACAGGTGGCGAGCCATTGGCTCAAATTAACTGTCATATATTGCTAGACACTTTGGTTAAGGATCAGTATTTAGTTTCATTAGAGACAAGTGGTAGTATCGATATTAGTGAGATTAACCCAGGCGTGTCAATTGTTATGGATTTAAAAACGCCTAGTTCAAACGAATCTAGCCAAAACTTATATGAAAATGTAGCCAAGCTACAAGCCAAAGATCAGTTGAAATTTGTGATTGGATCTCGTCAAGATTTTGATTGGAGTGTGGATATTATGGATAAATATCCAACCGATGCAGGTGTATTGTTTTCGCCTGTGTTTGATCAAATCACCCCTACAGAATTAGCTGATTGGATTATTGAGTCTCAGCTTAATGTGCGTATGCAGGTGCAAATGCACAAGCTACTTTGGGGTGATGAAAAGGCTAAGTAAGACCTTTACTTAATTCTGATTTTATTGTTAGTGGGTTTGGGTTTGCTCGCCTTTGGGATAAAAATAATCAACCGATCCTTTTTAAATTCTGCACTGATATTGTTTTCATCTACATCATTTGGTAGAGAATACGACTGTCTAAATTGACTAGATGAAGATTGTGAGCTATTCTGCGTGTTTGTGATTTGCTGTATGCTGCTATCAATATAAAGCATGTTATTTTTAGTTGAAATATTTAAATTTTCTTTTGTTAAGCCTTTGGCAACAATCTCAATAATATAACTATTGGTTGTTTTATCAAAGAATTGATTAGCATTCGCACTAAAAATATCTTGGTTTTGGATATTTCGCATATCATTATTAAATTTTTGAAATTGATCGTTAAAGTTTGACCAAACACTTTTATTAAAGCCATCGTTAAAAAAATTATTTTGAAATGGCGTAAATTGAGCGGCCATACTGACGCTAGAAACTAGTGCTAATGCTAATAATATATTTTTCATATCTCTCCCCAGATGATAGATTTTATTTTGTTGATACTATAGAGTTAAATGCTTTAACTATCAAGACTCATAACGAACCTTAAGGTTAGGCCAATTTATCATCAGCTACATGATATTTAGGATCTTCTAATACGTTAACCTCAACTAGATCTTTGGCAGTTTTGAGTAGAAGGCGACATTCAGCACTAAGGTGTTGAAGATGTAGTGTTTTACCAACTCTTTTGTAACGTCCAGCTAACTTATCAATTGCTTGAATGGCAGAATGATCTAACGCCCTAGCTTCTTCAAAGTCAACGTAGACGTTGTCAGTGTCTGATTTAGGATCAAATAATTCCTGGAAATGCTCTTTTGATGCAAAGAAGAGCGTACCTTTAATTTTGTAAACGTTATCGCCATTGCTATTTTGATCTTTTGTCATGTAAATCTTACTGGCTGATTCCCACGCGAATGACAAAGCAGATAGAATCACACCAACAACTACCGCTAAAGCTAGATCGCTAGTCCATAGAGTGATAACTGCCACTGAAATGCCAGTAATAATGTCTAGTACTGGTACTTTGCCAAATAACTTTAATGTACACCATTGGAATGTGCCAATAACCACCATCATCATGACGCCAACCAATACAGCAATAGGAATCATTTCAACATATTCAGATAAGTAAACAATGAATGCTAATAGTGCAAGTGAAGCAACAATACCTGATAAGCGACCACGACCACCCGAATTAACATTGATAATACTTTGGCCTACCATTGCACAGCCACCCATACCACCAAATAGGCCAGTTGTTGAGTTTGCAAGACCTTGGCCAACACTTTCACGATTTGGCTGACCTGTGGTTTCTGTTAGATCGTCAACAAGATTTAGTGTTAATAAACTTTCGATTAATCCAACCGCTGCTATTGTGATTGCAAAAGGTAATATTAGATTGAACATTTCTAAGTCAAACGGTACATTAGGTATATGGAATGGAGGGAAGCCACCTTTAATAGAGGCTATATCCCCCACGGTACGAGTTTCAATGCCTAGAGTGATTACTGCGAGCGTACCCACAATAACTGCGACTAAAATTGCTGGCACGGTCTTGGTGATTTTTGGCAAGAAATGAATAACCGCCATTGTTGCTGCAGCAATTGCCAACATGATCATTAGTGGTTCACCAGTAATCCACGTACCATCTTTTAATTCAAACTGTTTGATTTGGCCAGCAAAGATAACCAAAGCAATACCATTAACAAAGCCTAAAAATACAGGGTGTGGCACTAGGCGAATAAATTTACCCAGCTTAAGCACACCAAATATTATTTGAAAAATACCAGCTAATATTACCGCAGCAAATAAATATTCTGTGGCCTGTTCGATTGTGCCACCTTGTTCGAGGATTAAGGCAATTAAAGGGGCGACTACCACTGCAACTGCACCTGTTGCGCCAGAGATCATGCCTGGGCGACCACCTGCGATTGAAGTTACCAGGCCAATAGTAAAGGCGGCATATAGACCAACTAACGGATTAACACCAGCAATTATGGCGAAAGCAACCGCTTCAGGCACAAGTGCCAGGGCAACCGTCAAGCCAGATAAAATATCGTTTTTAGGGTTTGCAGAGGCATACTTAGTAATCAGTGTAAATAACATGGATTTTTCCTTTTAGTTTGGTGGTGTTATGCTTTAGCAGGTACAACAGGTGTTGAAGATTTAACACCTGTATTTTGTGCGCGATGACGCATAACATGATCCATAATAGTTATTGCTAGCATTGCTTCAGCAATTGGGGTTGCGCGTATGCCAACACAAGGATCGTGGCGACCTTTGGTGATTACCTCAATTGGATTTCCATCCTTATCAATACTTTCAATTGGTAGGCGTAAGCTAGAAGTTGGCTTTAAAGCGATAGATACCAATACATCTTGGCCAGAGCTAATGCCACCCAATGTACCACCAGCATGGTTAGACTTAAAACCATCAATAGTAATGACATCACGATGCTCAGTACCTTTTTGGGTGATTGAGTCAAATCCAGCGCCAATCTCAACACCTTTAACAGCATTAATACTCATCATGCCGTGAGCAATGTCTGCTTCTAGTCGGTCAAAAATTGGCTCACCCAATCCTACTGGCATATTAGTGGCGACAACATTTACGCGCGCACCAATTGAATCGCCTGATTTTCTTAAAGCGTCCATGTAATCTTCTAATTCGGTAATTTTTTCAGCATCAGGACAGAAGAACGGATTATTGTGCACTTCGTTCCAATCAAAATTATCAAACGTAATTGGACCAAGTTGCGAAAGGTAGCCCTTGATCTCTATGCCAAATTCTTGTTTTAAATATTTCTTTGCAATGCCGCCACAGGCAACACGCATTGCAGTTTCTCTAGCTGATGATCTACCACCACCACGATAATCTCTGAAGCCATATTTTTGATCATAAGTGTAGTCAGCATGGCCGGGGCGAAAGGTATTGGCAATATTGCCATAGTCTTTTGAGCGTTGATCGGTATTCTGAATAATAAGTGAAATAGGAGTGCCTGTGGTTTTTCCTTCAAAGGTGCCTGATAAAATTTTAACCAAGTCTTCTTCACGACGCTGAGTTGTATGACGTGAAGTACCTGGTTTTCTAAGGTCTAAATCACCCTGAAGATCCTCTTCACAAAGAGCCATGCCAGGAGGGCAGCCATCAACAATACCAACTAATGCTTCGCCATGAGATTCACCAGCGGTAGTAATGGTGAATAATTTTCCAAAAGAATTGCCAGACATACTGTTAACCTAAGTATTTAATATGTC
>CAJVCJ010000015.1 GCA_910595855.1 Candidatus Thioglobus vulcanius
AGTATGCTCACGCTCCAACTGCAATATTGCTTAGTAAGCGTGTTTCTTATGGAGATCAAGCTTCTAAGGTATGGAGAATGATCGTTAATAACGAGATGTACGGAATAGAATAAGTTTTAAAAAACCCGGTTAAAACTATAAAAAACCTAAGAGTTTTGCTCTTAGGTTTTTTTGTTTATATTAAACATCAACGCCTTTTTGAGCTTTGATGTTAGCCCTAAAGGCATGCTTGATATCTTTCACTTCACTTACAGTATCAGCAATTTCGATTAGACTGTCTGCGGCAGCTCGACCTGTAATCACCACGTGCTGATCTTTTGGACGATTATTAAGTGTATCAATAATCATTTGCTCATCCAAGTACTTGTAGCTAATCATATAAGTAAGCTCATCAAGTACCACCAAATCAATAGATTTGTCTTCTAGGTAACCTTGAGCCTTCGACCAAGTTTCAACCGCCATAGCAGTGTCGTATGCTTTGTCTTGGGTGTCCCAAGTAAAACCAGTTTTCATAAAGGCAGTTTGTACATTAGCCTGTTTAGCAAGAAAAGCATCTTCACCAGTATCTTGTACGCCTTTTAAGAACTTGGCAATACCTACTTTCATATCATAGCCAAGTGCACGACACACCATACCCAGGGATGAAGAAGATTTACCTTTGCCGTTACCGGTTAATAGGACAATAATGCCTTTATCAATATTAGCTTCTTCTATGCGATTATCAATATGCGCTTTCTTGCGCTGCATGCGCTTCTTATATTGATCGGTAGACATGGGTTTGTTTTAGCTTTTCTTTTCAGAGAAAAATGGAACAAATGAATAGCGATGATTAAGTGTAAAGACAATTGATACCGCAATCATCCAGAAAAGTACCGGGGCTATTTCAACCATTGACCATTGTTGAGCATAAGCAGGGAAATTAACCCAGCCTGTTTTTGCATAAGTGGCAGTAAAGAAGTAATAGCTTGATGTTGCAAACAGCCACTGAGTGCTCGCTGCTGCAACAATGATCAATGCATTTTTAATAATGCTAGTATCGATATTTAAACTACTAATGTATTTACCAACCCAAAAAATTCCGTAGTAAGTAAGTGGTAGTACGCTATAAGCAGGGGTAATACAGTTGGCACTAATACCTTCATACACAATGGCGTAGTTATCAATTGCAATAGCACTGATAATAATCAAAAAAGCTACCCAAAATTGTCGCAGGTAAATACCAGCGATGAACAAAGCGGGAATGGTGAAATCAGGCAAATGCACAATGCTTGATAGCCAGTTAGTATGTCCACGCGTAGCAATCATTAAAAGCACCATGATAAACACAGCAAATAGCGTTCTAGTTTTGTTGATTTGATTTGTCATTTGAAATCCTGTTAATTCAAAGTTAATAGTTTTATTATAGCCAATGTTACTGCCAATCGGTAAAGACAAAGCCGTCCCGTTCAACAGTTTCACCCTGAGTAATATTAATAGGGCTGTTAAAGTCTGGTGAGTCATACACAAAGGTATGGAACTCACCATTCTCTCCACAAGGGTCAACTTGTTTCGGAAGGGTGTTTAGTAGCTCCTGATTAAAAGCATGCCCAGCAAAATCAATAGATACTTGTTTGGGGTCGATACAAGTAATATTAGCCCTTATACCAATATCAATAATCATCTTAGATAATTGGGTAGTGTCAATTCCCCAGCAGGGGAATATTGGCCCAATGCCGGTACCTTGCATTTGCGAAATTCGATAATCACGAATATCTTCTAAATACAAATCCCCAAAAGCCACACTTTGAATATCATCCGCCTGAATTTTTGTTACAAACTCAGTCATAATTCTTTCATAGTCAGCATTTGAACAAGGAAAAGGTATTTCGATAATATGTATCGGCAGTCCAATCTGCTTGGCTTGTACTTTTAACAGGCGCAGTCGAACCGCATGCATTGCCACACGTTCAAACTCTTTATTAACTGTCGTAAAAAGACCCAAGAGATTGATACTCGGGTCTTTAAGGAGTAGGTGCAAGGCATAAGCACTATCCTTACCACTACTCCATGAGAGCAGGGTTCGTTTAGAATTTATATTCTAACCCCAATTCAAACGTTCTGCCAGGTTGAAGGTAAAGACCTTTGCTTTCAAATCCTGATGTATCAGCACCTGCGGATGAAATTGTATAGTTTTTATCGGTGGCATTTTTAATACCAAATGACACTTTAGCATTGTCATTGAAAGCATAATTAGTAGATAAGTTAATCAAAGTATATCCGTTAAATTCAAATCCTTGATCTATGCTGGAAGATTTTTTAATCACTTGTGCTCTTGAGTTAAATTTACCATATTGCTTGCTAGCAGTCAGATTAGTGATATTTTTTGGGTGTCTGTCGGGCTGTGTATCGCTATCATTAACGCTAGTCTTGGAATAAGTGTGATCTAGGTTGATATCATAACCGGCAATATTAGCATTAACAGATAACTCTACACCTTTTGCCAAATAAGTATCATTGTTGATGTATGCAGTAGGTGAATAAACGTAAGCAATTTGGTTTTTTGACTTGGTTTTAAATAACTTGATAACTGACACGCCCCAATCATGGCTTTTCTCTAAACCCAATTCAATATTCTTTGAAGTTTCTGGCTTTAAGTTAAGGTTGGGACCACCCCAACTTTCTGGAGCATTTATTTGTTTAAGGGTGGGTGCAAGAAATGCAGTGCCATAAGTACCTGTTAATTTGATACCATTATCAAGATATTTAGCAGCACCTAAATTGTAAATAGTTTCATTTCCAAATTTACTATGCTTAATATAACGAGCGCCTGTATTAATATCAATACTTCCAATATTTTTCTGCCAATTTACAAACAAATCGTTACTTGATAGGCTGTTTCCAGTATTTAGTCTTTTATCTTCAACTTTTGACAATCCAATATTGACTAAGGCGTCATCAACTTCTATGTCATTAAGAATGGTGATAGTTGTACTTATGTAGTCTTCACTTAGAGTGTCATTAGTTTCGATTCTAGCAAGAGTTAATTTAGCATTCCAAGTAGCGCTAAATTCCTTATTTGCATTAATTGTTATTTTGGTCGATTCTACTTCATGCTGCTTATTTGTGTCAACATCAAGTGGGATATAAATACCACCCCATGTGTAACCACCAGTAGTGTCATCATATTCAGTTGTATTTTTAGTTTCTAAGTAGCTAATATCAAAGTTCTTATCACCTATTTTGATTTGTGTAGAGTGATTGCTAATACCGTCTTTCTCACCATCTGTGTCAATAGTTCTGGCATTGATACCATCGGTCGTATATTTGTTATGAGTAAATCTTACAAAGCCATCTTTATCGCCATTGCTTGCTGATAGTGCATAGGTTTTAGAATTATTTGTACCAAATTTAGCGCTCACTGTTACACGTTTCCCATCAGCACCTTTTTTGGTGGTAATAGAAATTACGCCAGCGATAGCGGCTGAACCATACAAGACAGAGCCAGAGCCTTTTATAATTTCTATTTTTTCAATATCATTTAGCGAAATATTTTTCAATCCGTGCTCAATCGCACCATTTATTGAATCAGCTCCATTAACTTTTACACCATCAATTATGAATAAAGTGTGGTTCGAGTGGCCACCACGCATAAATATAGCAGGAACATTGCCTTGTGCATTAAATAAGCCGACACTTGGAACGGTGCCTAAAAAATCTAAAAAAGTTCCTGCTCCCGTTGCTTTAATGTCTTCTGCATCAAAACTAAGTGTTGAAGCGATAGAGCCAATGACCGGGACATCTATTCTGTATTCAGTATTTAAATAAATAGGAATAGGGCCTAATACCGCATTGGTTGCTGTAGTGAAAGTTAGCGCTGAAACTGCAGCCGCTAAAGAAAGTTGTTTAATATTCATGATTGCTCCGTTAAATCATTAACGAGCGAGAGTAGATATTACACAGATATGCATTTATCTAACTCACCACCCATCGTAGTTGTTAATCTGTTGTTTAAATGTGTATCGGACTTTACCGTTGCGAGGGCAGTGTTAGAATTTAACTAACTTCCAGTGATTCAAACTTTTCGACTATTATAAAGTATATTTGAACATAAGCCTATTAACCTCGATTTGTTGCATATATAGGTGTGTTTCAAGTAAAAATTTGAACGATATTAACGTAAAATAAATTGAAATTTTTCCAGGAATATTATTAATGAGCGAAATCTATAACTTTAGCGCCGGTCCAGCCATGCTGCCCAAGCAAGTGCTTAGTCAAATTCAAGCAGAGTTAGTTGAGTACGGCAATGCCAAAGCATCGGTAATGGAGATCTCTCATCGTAGTGTTGATTTTATGGAGGTTGCACATA
>CAJVCJ010000016.1 GCA_910595855.1 Candidatus Thioglobus vulcanius
TAAATACATTAATCCATACCAATAGATTTGAGCAAAACCTAAATCTATTGCAATTGGATTAATGTCAGGATAAATCATGATTAATTAAGATGGTGCGCTCGAGGTGATTCGAACACCCGACATTTGGCTTCGGAGGCCAACACTCTATCCAGCTGAGCTACGAACGCATAATAAAACTGTAGTAGCGAAATAGCTTACTTTATATCGTCAGATGTACAAAATACAGCTTGCATATTTTCTACTAATTGAAGAATTTTGACATCCTTTACTTTGCATAAAATCTTATTGCCATCACGTCTCGACTCAATAATATCTTTTGTTCGTAAGATATCAATGTGCTGAGAAATGTTTGACTGTGAAGAGCCTACTTGTTTTACAATTTCTAGCACTGGCAATTCATCATTTTTAAGTGCACATAAAATCTTAAGACGTAGTGGGTGCGCCATTGCCTTTAGGGCTTTGGTTGCTTTTTCAATATCTTCGTCTTTTTCTAATAAAGTCATTTCACTCATAGTTTCTTCTCGTATTATTTGAATGGTGAATTAAAGTCTGCCAAGCATACCGTATACGCCATATCTTCTTAGTTTAATTAATACCATTTTTTGATAGTAATTAATCAAGCTATCATTATTTAAAACGATATCTGCAATTTTCCAACTCTGGTCAGCTGTTTGATGGAAGATTAAGTCCAAAAACATGCCGTATGAATAATATCCATTTACCCTAAGTTTAACTGAAATTGAGCCGCCTATAATTGGTCGAGCTGAAATAAATGCAAATGAAGTGGATCTTGTTTGCGTTAATCTTGACAAAAGAGAGGTAACAATATTTTGCTTAATTTTAGTCACAAAATAAGCCTGCTCTTCATTGCCTAGTCTTAAGTTACTAACAAGTGCAATTTCACTAGCAATATGGTCAAAATCAAATAATGGTGCAACTTCTGTTTGGATTAATCTACCAACAAGTTGTGGAGAGTAAGTAGCAACTGTTGTTAATTGATTTAGTTTAACAATGGCAGTTTGAATAGTTTGAACTGGGCCTGCAGGTTTTGCAACTTCAACAACTTCTGGCGTTGGTATGGCTTTAGCGCTAATCTCATTAACTTCATTAACCTCTTGGGTGTTTTCAATAGCTGCTGTTTTGGCAGTAACGTGAGTGTTTTCAACTTCACTTTCCTCTGCACAGCTCACTGTTGATAATGATAATAAAAGTGCTAATATAGGGGTATTCAAACTTCTCATGTTTTCTCCATTTAATAAAAACAAAACCAAGTAAAATTTGAAATAATAATTCTTGTTTTCACAGTATTATATTTAAACTTCGTATAAGCAAATAACTATATTATGATTTTATTCAACATTTTAAAAAATTCTCTATTTTTAGCTATTTTTACAGCAATTATCGGTCTTTCTTTTCAGGTAAATGCAAAAACTAACGCTGAAGAGCAACGCCTAGAAGAATTCTTCAAAGATCTTGAAGCGTTTACAGTTGTTTTTAGTGATATTAAGCAACTTTATGTAGATGATGTCGATAATAAAGAGTTGTTTAACAATGCAATCAAAGGCATGGTTAGTGGTCTTGATCCTCATTCTGTTTATTTAGAGCCTAAAGAGCAAAAAAGCCTAATGGAGAGTGCCTCTGGTAAATTTGGTGGCCTTGGTATTGTTATTAGTAAAAAAGATGAAGGTATACAAGTCATCTCTCCAATTGATGATACGCCAGCCTATAAAGCTGGTATTCAAGCTGGCGACTTAATTGTAAAAATTGGTAAAAAACTAGTTCGTGGCATGAGTCTTGAAGATGGTGTTGATTTGATGCGTGGTGAACCAGGTACAAATATACAAATAACCATCTTACGTAAAAATAAAAAACCTTTTGTAGTTGATATAACTCGTGAAATCATCACTATTGTTACTGTTAAAGGCTACTTATTAGATGATGACATTGGTTATGTGCGAGTTTCTAGCTTTCAAGGTCCAACCGCTAATTTACTAAAAGAGACCATTAAGAAATTGGTTAAAGAAAATGGTAGTTTTTTAAAGTCTTTAATTTTAGACTTACGTAACAACCCTGGTGGCGTACTCAATGGTGCAGTGGATGTATCAAATTTATTCATTGATAAAGCTGGCTTAGTAGTTTACACCGAAGGTAGAATCCCAAGCTCAAAGCTAAAATTTAAAACAGAGCGTGGTGATATTTTGCTAGACTCGCCAATGGTGGTGTTAATTAACGAAGGCTCTGCATCAGCTTCTGAAATTGTTGCAGGCGCCCTGCAAGATCATAAGCGTGCTATTATTATGGGTAGCACCTCATTCGGCAAAGGTTCGGTTCAAACGATTATTGAGCTAGATGGAGGCTACGGTCTTAAAGTAACCACAGCTCGATATTACACACCAAATGGTCGTTCGATTCAAGCAAAAGGCATCGTGCCTGATATTGAACTAAAAAACATCAGCCTTGAAAATGAAAAAGAAGAGTCTGTTGATGAAATCAAAGAAAATGATTTAACTGGACATTTAGAGCAAGAAACACCAGACAATATGTCTGCAGATGAGATTGTAGATTCGCAAGAAAAAATTCAAGCTTCTTTGGATAAAAAAGCCATTGAAAAACTTAAAAAAGATTATTTTGTTCACGAAGCAACCAACCTACTTAAGGCGCTAACTGTTTTAGGAAAATAATTTATGGCAATTACGCTGGCAATAGCAAATCAAAAAGGAGGGGTTGGTAAAACCACCACCGCCGTTAATTTAAGTGCCGCTTTACGGGCAATTAAAAAACGTGTTTTATTGATTGATATTGATCCGCAAGGTAACGCCACAATGGGTTGCGGAGTTGACAAACACACACTTGAAAACTCTGTGTGCGAATTACTTCTAGATGAGTGTGACATTAATAAAGCCATCGTACATGTTGATGAATCTGGCATTGATGTCTTAGGTTCAAATACTGATTTAATCGCTGCGGAAGTCGCACTATTGCGTGGGCACAATTCTGAATACAAACTCAAGAATGCCATTCGCTCTGTTGCCAGTAATTATGATTACGTTATTATCGACTGCCCACCTTCGCTTAACATGCTTACCATTAACGCCTTTACGGCCTCTGACGGTATCATCATTCCGATGCAATGTGAATATTACGCATTAGAAGGCTTAACAGCACTAATGCAAACCATTGATAAAATTAAAGCTACCACCAATCCAAATTTAGAGATTACCGGCTTGGTGAGAACTATGTATGACAATCGCAACAACCTCTCTAATGAGGTTTCTTTACAGCTACAACAATATTTCTCTCACAAAGTGTTCAAAACCATTGTCCCTAGAAATGTAAAATTAGCAGAAGCACCTAGCTTTGGCCAAGATGCAATTAGCTACGCAAGATCATCTAAGGGTGCAATTTCTTATATTTCCTTGGCCAGTGAAGTGCTAAGAAAAACATCAACCAACTAAATTAATATGGCAAAAATTTCAAAATTAGGTCGCGGCCTAGACATTTTATTAGGTCAAGTTAACAACAGCACTAAGGATCCTGATCACGGCATGAAGATGCTTAATGTTAGCGATCTTCAGCGTGGTAAATATCAACCTAGAGATGACTTTGATCCAGAAACACTAAACGAGCTTGCTGCCTCAATTACTTCTCAGGGTGTTATTCAACCCTTAGTAGTCAGAAAAGTTACTTACGATAAATTTGAGATTATTGCAGGTGAACGTCGTTGGCATGCGGCGCAAATTGCTGGACTTACCGAAGTGCCAGTTATTGTTCGTGAAATTGATGATCAAGTTGCGCTAGCAATTGGATTAATTGAAAACATTCAACGTGAATCACTCACGTCATTAGAAGAAGCCAAAGCACTACAGCAACTCATTGAAGATTTTAAAATGACACATGAAGAGATTTCAAGTGTTGTTGGCAGATCAAGATCAAGTGTCACCAACCTTATTCGCCTATTACAATTAGGTGACGATGCAAAAGAGCTGCTTAGCAAGGGTAAGATTGAAATGGGCCATGCTCGCGCAATACTTCCTTTAAATGAAGATGATCAAAGCATGGTGGCACATCAGATTGTTGGAAAATCTTTATCAGTACGCCAAACAGAAGAGTTAGTTAAACGTGTATTAAATCCAAAAACCAAGACTACAGCAAAGATTGAGCCTCACATTTCTGAATTAATGAGCTCACTGTCTAAAATGCTAGCGTCCAAAACTGAAATCAAAGCATCGGGCAACAAGGGTAAGATTATTATTCATTACAAATCTGCGGATGAGCTTAACAATATTTTAAAACATATTAATTGATTTAAACTCTTACTCCTTATCTAAAGGAGCGCTGGAAATCCGCTAACCCCTCCCAGAGGACTACTGGATATCACTAGTCCGTCTGTATTGCTATATGTCGCTAATCAAAGCCGCCAATTCGTTCAAACTTTAACGAATCATCATAATGCATCCAAATTCCGAAAGCCTTGCCAATGACATAGCTTTCTGGAACAAAACCCCAGAAGCGTGAATCACTACTACGTGCACGATTATCACCCATAACAAAAAAGTGCCCTGCAGGTACTGTTGCTTTAACACCTCTTGACGCTTGATTGGGCTCAAGAAGAATATCATGCGGATTAGAGCCTAACAACTCTCTCTGATGCTTAAAACCAGTCATGCCAGCGCCTGATTCAACCCCTTGATAATCCTTAAAATCTTCATAAGCAATCTTAACGCCATTAACACGCAACTGATCTGCATGATAAATAATTTCATCACCCGGAACACCAACAATACGTTTGATAAAATCAGCGCCCAGATATTTGTCATTTTTCTCATAATTAGGATATCTGAAAACAATCACATCCCCTCTTTCAGGCTTATCAAATTCAATTAGTTTTTTGTTTAGAACAGGGACGCTAATACCGTAGTTAAATTTAGACACCAAAATAAAATCACCTGTCAATAAGGTTGGCATCATCGAATTTGATGGAATTCTAAAAGGCTCTACAATAAAACCACGTAAGACAAACACCAACAACAAGACTGGAAAAAACTCTGCAGACCATTGCACCATCTTTGGACGGTTTAAATATTTTTCATTTTTATTAAATCGTAAAAACATAACGAAATAAACAAACTTAGAGAATCCTGTTTTATCAGGTGTCGAGTGGGATGATTCGCCACCCTTATTAAAAAATAAATGATCCAAACTAACAATCATAAAAGCTGTGATTAAAAAGAGTGCCAAGTAAGAGGAAACATCCCAAGCAAAAAATGGTGAAGCGTTTTCAAGTGTCATAAGTTAATACCTTTATAAAAAAAAGCAAATACAAAAGATGGTTATTATATAATAACTTCTTTTTATAGTTTTTCACATTGGAGGAAATACAATGGCATTAGCAGATTTAGATAGAGATGCTCACGGTTACTTAGTAAACTTAACAGATTGGAACGAGGATATTGCTCAAGAGATTGCAGCAGAAGAAGGCGTTGAGCTATCAGCTGACAGCTTTAAATTAATCAACTTCCTACGTGAAGAATACATTAACAATAACGCTAACCAGCCTAACGAACGTAATATGGTGAAAGGCTTAAAATCTGATTGGGATGGTAAATTAGGCACAAAAGAGTTATACGCTTTATTCCCTAAAGGTCCTGCTAAACAAGCTGGTAAAGTTGCTGGTCTTCCAGAAACCAGACGTAAAGGTGGTTACTAAGCACTAAGCTTTTTAACTTATAAAAAAGGCGCTCATTGAGCGCCTTTTTTAATGCCTAGTAATTTTCTAAACTTCAACAATATTTAATCCTGCTGAATTAGAAAGTTCAACAAAGTTTGGAAAAGAAGTCATGACATTATCAACACCGTTGATTTCAATCGGATAATCACACCTTAACGATGCTACTGCAAAAGACATTGAGATTCGATGATCGTGATGAGATTCAATCATTGCTGTAGGTTTTTGAAATTGGCCGCCTTGAATTTTTATACCATCATCCAATACTTCATTTTCAATACCTAAAATACTCAAACCATCGGCCATCACCTGAATACGGTCAGATTCTTTTACTCTAAGCTCTTTAGCACCTGTCAGTATGGTTTCACCCTTAGCACAACTCGCAGCGATAAACACAGCTGGAAATTCATCAATAGCAAGTGGCACTAACGACTCAGGTATATGAATACCCTTAAGTTCAGATGACTGAATACGAATATCGGCCAATAATTCACCACCGATTTCACGCTGATTTAAAGTTGTTAGTCTAGCACCCATTAATTTTAAAACGTCAATCACACCTGTTCTGGTTGGATTGATATTGACACCTAGCAAGGTAATGTCGGCTTGTGGCGCAATACAAGCAGCCACCATAAAGAAAGCTGCTGAAGATATATCACTTGGTACTTGAATTTCGGTTGCTGTCAATTCGCCACCACCAGTTAAGCACATCTCATTATCGTTCACACGAACATCATAACCCAAGCCCTTTAACATACGTTCAGTATGATCTCGAGTAGGTGCTGGCTCTGTTACGCAAGTATCGCCTTGCGCATATAAACCTGCCAATAAAACACAAGACTTAACTTGTGCAGATGCAACCGGCAAGTCGTAATGAATGCCTGTTAATTGCTGGCCACCTGTAATCTTTAATGGTGGCTTGCCATCATTGCTATCAATCACTGCACCCATGTCTTTTAATGGGTTGATTACTCGACCCATTGGGCGTTTTGATAAAGACTCATCGCCAATCAACTCACAATCAAATGCTTGTGCGGCAAGAATGCCTGACATTAATCTAATAGAGGTACCTGAGTTGCCTAAATCTAACGGCCCTTCTGGTTTTTTTAATCCATTAATGCCAACGCCATGAATAGTAACATTATCGCCTTCACGCTCAATTTTGACACCCATGGCTTGAAATGCTTTAAGCGTTGATAAAGCATCTTCACCCTCTAAAAAGCCACTTACCTTTGTGATGCCATGGCTTAATGAGCCAAGCATAATAGAGCGATGTGAAATAGACTTGTCACCAGGGACTTTTAATTCTCCCGACAAAGTTGATGTCGGACTTGCGATAAACTTACTCATAATATTTTTTTAGTTTTTTAACCAGTTATCTCTTGCAGACTTCGCATCGGAGAATAATTTCTCCAATTCTTCTGGTTGATTATTTTTAATTAGATGGGCTATGCTACTTAAACTTTCTTGATAACCCTCAATATGTTTGATGATTTGATCTGGATTATTAATGCAAATATCTCGCCACATGACTGCATCACTCGAAGCGATGCGTGAAAAATCTTTAAATCCACCAGCAGCATAATGGCACGCATCAGGATTACTACTCATTAAATAATCCATCAGAGAAAAAGCAAGCATATGCGGCAAATGAGAAGTCATTGCTAATAAATCATCATGCTTATCCGCATCCATAACCTCTACTTTAGCGCCCACACTTTGCCATAAAGCACTAACAGCAGAAACTGAAAGTGCATTAGAATTATCTTCAGGGGTAATAATAACGCGCTTATTGTTAAATAAATCAGCCTGTGCGGCTTCAACACCACTTTGCTCTTTACCTGCAATTGGATGCGCTGGAATAAAATTTTTTGGCATATGTCCAAACACCTGCTTAGCAATATTAATCACACTAGCTTTGGTACTACCCACGTCAGTAACTATCACCTGATCAGTAATATAAGGCTTGATCATTTCTAATATCGCTTTAAAACTATTAACAGGTGTGGCAATCAAAACCAAGTCAACGTCTTTTAACGCTTCAGAAATATCTAAAGAATATTCATCTATCACCATTAATTCTTGCGCTTTGATTAGGTTAGCTTCATTTCTGCCATAACCAACAATAGTACCTACTTGGCTGGATTGTTTCAAACCTGCGGCAAAAGACCCGCCAATTAAACCAACACCAATAATACAAATTCTATTCATCATAATACTGACTTTAGTGCATCCAAGAAATCTGAAATTTCTCTAGAAGTGCCAATTGATACTCTTATGTAGTTTTTCATTTCTACTGGGCGAACGATAAAACCAAGTTCTAATAATTGCTGGTAAAGCTTTGCCGAATCGGCCACTTTAACAGAGATAAAATTTGCTGAAGAAGGAATATAACTCAAACCCAATTTATCAAAGCCACTCGCCAGTTGTTTTAATCCATTTTTATTAGCAATGACCGAACGAACCAAATGTGATTGATCACTCAGCGCACTAACAGCCGCAACTTGAGCAATATGATTAACATTAAATGGCTGACGAATACGATTAATGTAATCAGCAATTTTACTACTAGAGACTGAATAGCCCACTCTCAAACCAGCCAAACCATAAGCCTTTGAGAAAGTGCGTGTGATAATTAAATGATCAAATTCTTTTAACCATTTGATAGCCACATCTTTATCGTCTAAATATTCAAAATAAGCCTGATCTAAAACTACGGTAATTGAATTTGGCACTCGAGATAAAAATGCATGTATCTCATCGTCGCTTAACAACGTGCCAGTTGGATTGTTCGGATTAGCAATAAAAATCAGCTTGGTGTTATCTGTAATTGCAAGTAGCATTGCTTCTAAATCATGACCAAAATCTTTAGATTTTGTAACCATGGCTTGAGCACCTAAGGCTTGTGTTACCAATGGATAAACCACAAAAGCATATTCAGAAAATATTACCTCATCTGTACTTTGACAAACATAAGCTCTAGCAACAAGCTCCAAGATATCATTTGAGCCATTGCCTAAGGTAATCGCATCAGTTGACACATCAAGATGATTACCAATTGCCTGCTTGAGTTCAAAGCCATTACCATCAGGATATCGATCAACTTCACTAACAGCCTGTTGCATGGCTTCTAAAGTTTTCTGTCCAATTCCTAGCGGGTTTTCATTACTGGCCAATTTCACCACATGATCAAGCCCTAGTTCTCGCTGTAGCTCACTAATTGGCTTGCCACCCTGATAAGGCTTTAGGGATTTAATACTATCGCAAACACTCATAAAACTGCTATTGGATAAGAGCCTAAAACACTCATTTTTTGTACGCGACTATTGACTTCTGATAATGCAGATTTCATTTTTTCATCATCCTGATGGCCTTCAATATCAATCAGGAATAAATACTCCCACTTAACACCAGGAATTGGATGGCGCGCAAGCTGAAACATATTAATATCTTGATCTTTGAATGGTTCAAGCAAAGCTAGCAAAGCGCCAGATTCGTGCTTAGTAACCACCAAAATAGAAGTTTTGTCTTTACCAGAAGCCTCAACAGATTCCTTACTTAAGATTAAGAATCGAGTTGTATTGCCAGTTTTATCTTCGATGTTTTTAGCTACTCTTTCTAAGCCATAAAGACTTAAAGCTGCTTCAGAGGCAATTGCTGCAGCACCCGCCTCTTCTTTAACAATGCGTGCTGCCAATGCATTAGACGCAACCGCCTTTAACTGTGCATTGGGATAATGATTAGCCAGCCAACGACGACATTGATCAAGCGCTTGCTGATGCGCGTAAATTACTTTAATCTCTTTAGATTGATCTGCACTCATCAGCTGATGCTGAATAGAAATCTCCACCTCGCCACAAATCTTAAGATCTTGCGAGTAGAGCATATCAACCGTACCACCAATTACACCATTTGATGAATTTTCAATCGGCACCACGCCGTAGTGCGCATTGCCTTTTTCTACTTGGTGAAAAATCTCATCAATACTAGCGCAATCAAGCGTTGATACTGCATGGCCAAAATGCTTTAAAGCCGCCTCTTGAGTAAACGTACCTTCAGGGCCTAAATAAGCGATATTTAAAGGTTGCTCCAAAGCAAGGCAGGCAGACATAATTTCACGAAAAATATGTGCCATGTCTTTATCTTTCAACTGGCTATCATTACGCTCAATAATAGAGCGAAGCACTTGCGCTTCGCGCTCAGGTCGATAAAAGACGCTATTAACATCAGTCGCTCTTTTAACCTCAGCCACTTCGCCTGCTAAATCAGCACGCTTACCAATTAACGCCTGGACTTGCTTGTCTAGTGTGTCAATTTCAATTCGTAATTCTGCTAGTGTTTTATTACCCATATTGTTTTTCAAAATCAGCCATAAATTCAATTAATGTATCTACGCCACTTTCTGGCATAGCGTTATAAATACTAGCGCGCATACCGCCCACAGACTTATGCCCTTTTAACGCTAATAAGTTAGCATTATAAGACTTTTCCAAGAACAACTTATCTAGTTTGTCGTCTGCCAAAATAAATGGCACATTCATCCATGAACGATACTGTGGATTCACTGGGTTTGAATAAAAACCAGAGCTGTCAATTGCTTGGTAAAGTTTGTTAGCTTTTCGTTCATTAATGATAGCCATTTCAGCGATACCACCCTGTTCTTTTAACCATTCAAATACACGACCTGCCGCGTACCAAGGAAAGGTTGATGGCGTGTTAAACATTGATTCGTTATTAGCTTGCGTGGCATAATCAAACAAGATCGGTTGTTTTGGTACCACATCACCAATCAAGTCTTCACGGACAATCACAATGGCGATGCCCGCAGGGCCAATATTTTTCTGAGCGCCTGCATAAATAACACCAAATTTTGATACATCAATTTCACGCGACAAGATGGTTGATGACATATCGGCCACAATCGGCATATCAACTTCAGGAACAAAATCAAACTCTAAACCAGCAATAGTTTCATTTGGCGTGTAGTGAAG
>CAJVCJ010000017.1 GCA_910595855.1 Candidatus Thioglobus vulcanius
CGATCAATTACAACTGATGCTTATTCACTAACACCGAAATTAAATCTATCAACCACGGATTATGCTTTGGATAATGCCACTAATGAATCTCGTTCAATCTATAGCTTTGGACTTGATTCAAAATTATTCCTAGAAAGAGGGGTGAATTTATTTGGTACAGATTTAATTCAAACACTAACCCCAAGACTGGCCTACAACTACACACCTGAGAAAACAAATCCGAGTGTAAACTTTGACTCAGAAAGCAAATCAGACTCTTATGAATCTTTATTTTCTGGGCAGAAATTTACCGGTATTGATCGAATTGGAAAAGCTAACGATCTAACTTTTGGACTAGAGTCGGACTTTATTGATGAAGAAACGGGCGAAACTTACCTAAGCTTAAAATCCGCACAATCATTTTATGCTGATGCTATTTCACCAAATGGCAGTGATAGAAAATATTCTGATATCGCCATGTCTGCTAATATCACTTTAGATGACCTTAGTTTTAATAATTCATTAGAATTTGACCCTGAAACCAATAAAATTGATAAGCGTGATAGCTCAATAAACTATATTCTTAATCCAAGAAAATTCTTAACATTGGCACATCATGATGATAATGGCACAAAATCGGCTGAGCTATATGGTGCTTACCCAATCACTCAAAACGTGCATGTATTTGCTGGCATCAATCGATCAATCACCAATTCTATTACCAATAAAGAAACCACTGGTATTGCCTATGAATCTTGCTGCTGGGCACTACGCTTGGCGCATTTTAAAAAGCACATAAGTGGTAATGATTACGACTATGTGACTAATTTTGAATTAGTACTTAAAGGTCTGGCATCAACCTCACCAGGTTTGGCTGCACGCTTGGAAGAAGAGGTGCCAAATTATCTGGCTAATTTAAAAGACTTGTAATACGCTCACTCCCATCTTAAATATGAAAAAACTCCCTCTATTGGCGTTACTCGCCTCGTTAAATGCATTTTCTGCGAGCAATAGTATCGTTGCAATTGTTGATGATGAATTGGTTACTTATGACACAATTGGTGTTGAAAACAACTCCAAAGCTACCAGGCTGGCGGCAGTTAACCATCAAATTGATAATATTCTAAAAATGCGCAAAGTTGAGCAATTGGGTATTGAGCCTAAAGCTCAAGCAATTAACAATATGCTTAAGCGTATCGCTCAGCAAAATTCACTAAGCTTGTCTCAGCTTCAAGCAAGCTCAGCATTTGGACGAGTAATGACTGATGTTAAGAAAAAACTATCTTTCAATGCATTAAAGGAGTTTGTGACCAATAAAGCTGGTCTTGTATTAACCCAGGCAGAAATTGACAGTGCATTAGAAAACAATCCAGCAACTCAAGCAGATATTGTTAAACAAATTCGTATTGCTCAGATTGCTATTAGCTCAATTGAAAAATCAACTTCATTATTACAATCTGAAGATGAGTTAATTAAAGCTTTTTTAACAGATCTCTCTATTCAAATTAGCAATGGTAAATCTTTTTCCGCTTTGGCTAAATTACATTCTCAAGATGAATCATATAAAAATGGTGGTGAGTCTGGTTGGCTAGTGCAAAATCGACTTCCTAAAGCTTTTGGTAAAGCGCTTAATACATTAAAAATTGGCAAGGTGTCCGAACCATTTAAGGCTGGAAATGGCTGGAGACTGGTTAAAATTATTGAAAAACGCAGTGTGGATAATCATGCTAGAAATGTAAAAGCTGCGCTAGTTCGCCAGAAAAAAAATACTTACTTTAACACTTGGGTTAACAAACTCAGAAAAGATGTTTATATTGAAATCTTTGATCACAAACTATAGCCTTTAACTCTTATGTCTAAAACCATTATTATTTTCGGCTTTCATGCCGTTCAAGCGCAACTTGATGCAGCTCCCGAGGGATTTGTTAGAGTCTTAACATTAGATAACCGAAACGACAAGCGAGTTAATCATATTACTGACCAATTTAGCCAGCTTGATATTCAAGTCACTAAAGCTAATAAACAGCAGCTAGATAAGTTAACAAAAAACCAAACTCACCAAGGTGTTGCGGCAGAGATTTTACTACCCACCCTGCCTAATCAAGATGAATTAATTAGTTTTGTTTCTAAACTTGAAAATTCAGCGTTAATCTTAATTTTGGATTCTATTCAAGATCCTAGAAATCTGGGTGCATGTTTGCGTAGTGCTAATGCGGCTGGGGTTGATTGTGTCGTCATTAATAAAGATGGCTCTGCACCTATCAATGCACTTGTGCACAAAACTTCAGCAGGCGCACTTAATCAGCTTAAGATTTTTCAAGTAACTAACTTAGCCAGAACTATTAAAGCGTTACAACAAGAAAATATTTGGGTAGTTGGCTTGGATGGCTCAACCGATACCTCAATATATCAAATTAATTTAACTGATCCAACAGCCTTAATTATGGGCACTGAAGGCAAGGGTTTGAGAAAGCTCACCAAACAGTCTTGTGATCAGTTGGCATTAATCCCCATGCAGGGAAACGTTGAAAGTTTGAATGTTTCTGTGGCAACAGGTATTAGTCTATTTGAAGCAAGTAGGCAGCGCCTAAGTTAGTATAACTCCATTGATTCATCAATGGTTTTAGCCCATGCGTCAATACCGCCTCTAAGGTTAATAACATTGCTAAAACCAACGGATTCAAAATAACGAGCAACCTGCATAGAGCGAATGCCGTGATGACAAATCAAAACAATCTCTTCTGACTTATCAAGTGAGTCGATATTAGCCATAATTTGACCCATTGGCAATAGTCTTGCCTTGTCAAAATGACACTTATCCCATTCCCATTGCTCTCTTACATCTAGCAATAATGGCGAGTTACTCTTTAGGTGTTGCTCTAGTTGTTTCGGATCTAAATCTTTCATTATTAATTTAATTTAATTGGATGCGAGAACCCCAAGGGATTGGCTCTTTGCCTTTAACAAGCCACATAACAGGGTAATTAGGCTCAAATTGTGGAAACTTACCCTTTGCATCGGTAAAGTAAATTAACACACTAGAGGGTGAATCTTGCTTGTCTATATAGTCAAATACAGGATTAAAATTCGTACCTTTGCCACCACCAAGAGAGGCTGGAAATTGTAACTCATCCCAAGCTTCAAAGCGCCAAATTAAATTGTCATTAACTTTTTCATCACAAGCAATTAGTGTGATTGAAGCGCGCATATTACTTTTAATGGCGTTAATTTCAGAGATAAATTCATTGATTTCTTCTTGAGTAATTGAGCCAGAGGTGTCAATTGCAACGGTAATGTCTATTTGACTTGATCTAAGTGACGGGAGAATTGCATTTCCACTGCGCCTAGATGGACGAGCATAAGAGAAATCATCACGGGCCAGGGTAGACATGTACTGTGCTAACAAGGATTGCCATGATAATTGCGGCTGCAAGAAAAAGTCAACTAATTTGGCAAATTCACCATCAAGCTTACCAGCTTGTTGAGCCAATTGAGCTGATGAAGCAAGGTTTTTTTGCCACCTACTACTCAGCTCTTGCATTTCATCTGGTGTTAAAGGTGAAGGTTGTTCGGCTAAATCGCCAGAGTTTGAATTTCCCTGTGACGGCTTGTTGTCTTGACCCTTAGATGATGTATCATCTTTTTGTCCATCCAAACTATCTTCACGCATACCGCCATCTGATTCATCGGCATCATCTTTAGGATTGTCATCATACAAGTGTTGATCCATCGGTTCAGTATCGATACTATCGTCAATCATTGGATAGATCTCTTCTGCAATCATGCTTTCATATTTGCTAAAAATTGGCACGTCTAGTGGTGGTCTAAAACCTTCTTTAACTAGCAGTGGATTGATGGCAAAGTCACAAGCTAAATCCCACTTATGCTTATCTCGATTGCCTCGTCTGGCAAAGTGGGTTAAAGCGCAATGCAACGCTTCGTGAATAAGCACAAACTTGGTTTGATGGTTATCGAGTTTTTCAATAAAACTTGGATTGTAATAAAAACTCTTAGCATCTGTGGCGCTAGTTCGACACCAAGATCCAGCTGCTTTCATGGGCAACCTTAAAACTAAATTACCTAAAAAAGGCTTATCCAAAATAAGCTGTGTACGAGCTTTCGTAAGTTTATTTTCCACTTCTTCAAGGTCAACGTTGTCAGTATTGTTTTCATAGACAACATCTTCGCCAATTACTTGGACGATTTTGTCAGGTTTTATTTCGTCATTTTTCCAAAATTGATACTCTGAATCACTCATGCTTTAATAACAGCCGCGTGCTTAGCACTAGAAAGTAGGATTTCTCGTCTTTGAACGGCAGAAAGCAGCTCAATTTTAGGGAAAATTTCAGTATCTTCTGTTTGTGAGTGTGATTTCAATAATTGGCCAAATTTTTCTAATAAACTCGAATCAGTTGTTAATTCAATTGCCATTTTGTACAATTGCTGATGTTCTAAGGCTAATTGATCGCATAATTGAGATAATTCAGCTGTTTCAGCACTTAAAAAGGCAAAAATCGTAGCTTCTTCAGTATCAAAATGCTCAGAATAATCCATTTTAAAATTTTGTGAAATTTCCAAACAAAGAGATTCTATCTCGGTTTTGTCAGTTGATTTGGCGGCGTCAATGCACTTATTAGCCAATGAAAGTGCTGTGTGATGCTCGCGTGCTAATATAAGCAATTCACCTGCTACCTTCATTGACTACTCCATGCACTTGTTAAATTAATGTTTAAACTAGCCATTAATCAAACATGACGTTGGCAATTTTACCTGCCCAGTCTGAGAATTCAGGAATGGTGAAAATTTCAGCGCCAATCGCTCTTTGCATATCTGACACGAGCATAACGCCTAATTCTTTTTGCGGGAAATCTTTGGCAAAATTTAAAATATTGCCCCATACTTGTTGAGCATCATCATTGCCTTTTGCGGCAATCGCGCGCCCTGCTAAAGCAGCACAAATTGCATATTGCAAGTCTAGCTCTTCAGGAATACTAACGCTTTCACCATTGATGATTGCATCTAAATCTGGTAGGTCAGCCATATGCTCAACAAAGGTTGTAATTTCCACCCCTGCAACTTCTCCGACACAGGCACTAGCAGCTTGTCTGAATAAAACAAGATCGTTGTCAAATTTTTTCAATGCACGGTGAACAAATTCCCAAGTTCTTGGCGATGGAAAAGCCACTGGATTATGAGCTGGGTCAAATTCAAATAAGTGCTCAGGACGGTAGCGTAAAAAACCAATAATGCGTTCATCGATATTATTGTCATATGCCCAAGCTACCCAATCATCTAGATTGACATCAAGTTCATAATGAGAAAATCGATTCGCCAAAGGTGCAGGCATAGAATAAGTAACACCTCGATCACCTTGGCGATTACCAGCTGCGAAAATCACCCAACCATCAGGCACCTGATAATCACCCAGGCGTCTATCTAAAATAAGTTGATAAGCTGCAGCAGAAACTGTTGGTGGCGCTGAAGTGATTTCATCTAAGAATAAAATACCTTGTTTTCCATGGCGCTTTTCGTCTGGCAACAATGAAGGGATTGACCAATCAACCAACTCTCCATTTTTAAAAGGAATGCCTCGCAAGTCACTAGGCTCCATTTGTGAAAGGCGAATATCAATAATATTAACTTGATGTGCTGTGGCCACTTGAGCAATAATTTGAGACTTGCCAATACCTGGTGCACCCCACAACATAACCGGGGTGTGATGACCTTCAAATACTGACTCAAACTCTTGTGTAAGGATTTTATTAACTTGCTCTGGACGCATAATAACTTGAAAAATTGAAAACTGACCATATTCTACCG
>CAJVCJ010000018.1 GCA_910595855.1 Candidatus Thioglobus vulcanius
TAAAATGGCTAAAGAAAAATTTGAAAGAACCAAACCCCATGTTAACGTTGGCACAATTGGCCACGTTGACCACGGTAAGACAACATTAACTGCAGCTATTACTAAGGTAATGGCTGAAGCTAACGGTAGTGAAGCTACTGACTTTGCTGATATCGATAAAGCGCCTGAAGAAAGAGAGCGTGGTATTACAATTTCAACTTCACACGTAGAGTATGAGTCAGAGACTCGTCACTACGCACACGTTGACTGCCCGGGACACGCCGACTACGTTAAGAACATGATTACAGGTGCTGCTCAAATGGACGGTGCTATCATCGTTATTGCTGCAACAGACGGACCTATGGCTCAAACACGTGAGCACATTCTTTTATCTAAGCAAGTAGGTGTTCCTTACATCGTTGTATACATGAACAAAGCGGACATGGTTGACGATGAAGAATTAATCGAATTAGTTGAAATGGAAATCCGTGAACTTCTAGACGAGTACGACTTCCCTGGTGATGATACGCCAGTGATCCTTGGCTCTGCATTAAAAGCATTAGAAGGCGATACATCTGATATCGGCGTACCTTCAATCATGAAGTTAGTAGAAGCACTAGACACTTATATTCCTCAGCCTGAGCGTGACACTGAAAAGACATTCGTTATGCCAGTTGAGGACGTATTCTCAATCTCTGGTCGTGGTACGGTTGTTACAGGTCGTATTGAAGCTGGTATCGTTAACGTTGGTGACGAATTAGAAATCGTAGGTATTAGAGACACACAAACAACAACTTGTACAGGTGTTGAGATGTTCCGTAAGCTACTTGATTCTGGTGAAGCAGGCGATAACGTTGGTGTACTACTTCGTGGTACTAAGCGTGAAGATGTTGAACGTGGTCAAGTATTAGCTAAGCCTGGTTCAATTAAGCCTCACTCAAACTTTGAAGCTGAAGTATATATTTTAAGTAAAGACGAAGGTGGCCGTCATACGCCATTCTTTGATAACTACCGTCCACAGTTCTACTTCAGAACAACTGACGTGACAGGTGCTTGTAAGCTACCTGAAGGCGTAGAGATGGTAATGCCTGGCGATAACGTGAAAATGCAAGTAGAGCTACTTTCACCGATCGCTATGGAAGATGGTTTGAGATTCGCAATTAGAGAAGGTGGCCGTACAGTAGGTGCGGGCGTTGTTGCTAAAGTTACGGATTAATTAGTTAAATAGAGGTCGAAGATTTATTGTATAATCTTCGGTTTTTCGATGAGAAGTTTGTAAAGCAAACAGATAGGACATAAACACATGGGCAATCAAAATATTAGAATTAAATTAAAAGCATTTGATCATCGTTTAATCGACAAATCAGCGCTTGAGATTGTAGAGACAGCTAAACGTACTGGCGCTAGTGTAAGAGGTCCAATCCCTCTTCCTACTAAAAAAGAACGTTTTACTGTATTGACTTCTCCTCACGTAAATAAAAAAGCGAGAGATCAGTACGAATTAAGAACATACATTAGATTAATGGACGTCATTAGCCCAACTGATAAAACAGTTGATGCATTAATGAAGTTAGATCTAGCAGCTGGTGTTGATGTAGCAATTAAGCTTAACTAGCATTAAGATATAAATAAATTAGGAATAAGATCATGGCAATTGGTTTAGTAGGACAAAAATTAGGAATGACGCGTTTAATAAACGACGATGGCACTGCCACGCCGGTAAGCGTTATTAAAATTGAACCTAATCGTGTTGTTCAAACAAGAACGCTTGAAGTTGACGGCTATAGTGCTGTACAAGTAACGACAGGCGCTAAAGTGAACAAGAAAGGTGAAGCTAAAGTACGTCGTGTACCTGCTGCAATCAAGGGTCATTATGCAAAAGCATCTCAAGAAATAGGCTTAGGTCTTTGGGAATTTAGAGCTGAAGCAGATGAAATCAATGATGCGACTAGCTTTGATATCTCTATTTTTGGTGCTGGACATTATGTTGATGTAACTGGCCAGTCTAAAGGTAAAGGTTTTCAGGGTGGTGTAAAGCGTCACAATTTCCAAATGCAGGATGCAACACACGGTAACTCAGTCTCTCACAGAGCAATTGGTTCTACTGGACAGTGTCAAGAGCCTGGTCGAGTTTTCAAAGGTAAAAAGATGGCTGGTCACATGGGTGATGAGCAAGTGACACAAGAGTGTTTAGAGATTGTTAAGGTTGATAGCGACAAAAATGTGATTTTAGTTAAGGGTGCAATCCCTGGTGCTACCTCAGGTTTTGTTAAAGTATCTTTATCACCTAAGAAAGACAAACTTAACGTTGTTGTTACTAAAAATATTAAAGATAATGCAGCAGTTGATTCTGCAGAGGCATAAGGTTTTAAGATGAAATTAAAAGTATTAAACATAAGCACAAACAAGTCAACTACGACAGAAGTAGCTGATACTATTTTTGCAAGAGATTACAACCAGTCATTGGTTCATCAAATTACGACAGCCTACATGGCTGGTGGACGTCAGGGCTCAAAAGCTCAAAAGAATCGTGCAGCAGTTAGCGGTGGTGGTAAGAAGCCATGGAACCAAAAAGGTACTGGCCGAGCTCGTGCAGGTACTTCGCGTGGACCTCTTTGGCGTTCAGGTGGTGTAACATTTGCTGCACAACCTAGATCTTTTGCACAAAAAGTTAACAAAAAAATGTACAAAGGTGCAATCTCAGTTATTTTTTCTGAATTGGCTCGTACTGATCGTCTAAAAGTTGTTAATGACTTTGACGTTCAAGAAGCTAAAACAAAAAATATTACTGGCATTCTTAAAGCGTTAGACGTTACTGATGCATTATTAATGACAGATGAGTTGAATGAAAACTTATACTTATCTGCTCGTAACTTATACCATGTTGGTGTTTGTGACACTCAAAGCATTGATCCAGTTAGCTTAATTGGTTATAAAAATGTTGTTGTTACTGAAGCGGCATTAAAGAAAATTGAGGCAATGTTATGAATCAAGAGAAAGTATTAAAAACTTTGTTGGCGCCAATAGTATCTGAAAAGACAGCTATGCTGTCTGCTCAAAATTACTATGCATTTAAAGTGCGTATTGATAGCAACAAAAAAGAAATTAAAGCTGCCGTAGAATTATTATTCGGTGTGACAGTTGAAAATGTTACAACTTCAGTTGTTAAAGGCAAGAAGAAAGTATTTAAAGGCAGAATCGGTCGTCGTATTAATTGGAAAAAGGCAATGGTAAAAGTGTCTGAAGGCCAAATGATTGACGTTAGCGCATCTTAAAGAGATTTTATTATGGCACAAGTAATTAAAAGAAAACCAACCTCACCAGGTAGAAGATTTGTAGTTAGTATTGTAGATAAAGATCTACATAAAGGCGCACCTTACGCTCCTTTAACTGAAAGCAAAAATAGAATTAGTGGACGTAATAACGCAGGTCGTATTACAACACGTCATAAAGGTGGTGGCCATAAGCGTCGTTACCGTATTATTGACTTTAAACGTAACAAGGACGATATTACTGCACGTGTAGAGCGTTTAGAATATGATCCTAACCGTAGTGCGAACATTGCTTTGGTTTTGTACGCAGACGGTGAGCGTCGTTACATTATTGCACCTAAGGGTCTTAATGCTGGCGATACGGTTGTTTCGGGTGCTACAGTTGCAATCCAGACTGGTAATGTTATGCCTTTAGCAAACATTCCTTTAGGTAGTGTGATTCATTGTATTGAGTTACAACCTAAGAAAGGTGCTCAAATAGCACGTAGTGCTGGTACTTCTGCGCAATTAATTGCTAAAGAAGGTAACTATGTAACACTTAGATTGCGTTCTGGTGAAGTTCGTAAAGTATTAGCTGAATGTCGTGCGACTATCGGTGAAGTTTCTAAGTCTGAACACAGTTTAAGAAAATTAGGTAAAGCGGGTGCAACTCGCTGGAGAGGTGTTAGACCAACCGTTCGTGGTGTTGTAATGAACCCAGTTGATCACCCACATGGTGGTGGTGAAGGTAAAACTAGTGGTGGTCGTCATCCAGTTTCTCCATGGGGTACACCAACTAAGGGTTATAAGACACGTAGTAATAAACGTACTGATAAGTTTATCGTACGTCGCAGAAATAAGGGTTAATCATGGCTAGATCATTAAGAAAAGGACCATTTGTTGACGAGCATTTAATTAAGAAAGTTTTAACTGCTCAAGAGAACAACGATAGAAAACCAATTAAAACTTGGTCACGTCGCTCAGTAATCGTACCTGAGATGATTGGTTTAACAATTGCAGTTCATAACGGCAGAGCACATGTTCCTGTATCAATTACAGAACAAATGATTGGCCATAAGTTAGGCGAATTTGCTTTAACTAGAACCTTTACTGGCCACACTGGTGACCGTAAATAATATAGGTGAATGACATGAAAGAAGTTAAAGCAGTACATAAATACGCAAAAGGATCATCTTTTAAAGTGAGACTTGTTGCTGACCAGATTCGTCAAAAGTCAGTTGAAGAAGCGTTAAATATTTTATCGTTCAGCAATAAAGGCGCGGCTAAATTACTTAAGAAAGTATTAAATTCAGCCATCTCTAATGCAGAACATAACAATGGTTTAGACATTGATGAGTTAAAAGTAAGCAGCGTTTATATTGATGAAGGTTCTACGATGAAAAGAATTCGTCCAAGAGCTAAAGGTCGTGCAAACAGAATTTTAAAAAGAACAAGCCACATTACTGTTGGCGTAAGCAAGTAGGTTTATTATGGGTCAAAAAGTAAATCCAAAAGGTATTAGATTAGGAATCGTTAAAGATTGGGATTCAAAGTGGTATGCGAATTCTCAAGACTATTCTAAATTTTTATTATCTGATATTGCAGTTAGAGATTTCTTATTCGAGAAATTAAGCGCTGCTTCGGTTAGTCGTGTACAAATTGAACGTTTAGCTAATAATGCTAAAGTTACAATTCATACCGCTCGCCCAGGTATCGTTATTGGTAAGAAGGGTGCTGATATTGAGCAGTTAAAAGTAACTGTTTCAAAAATGATGGGTATTCCAGTTCATATTAATATTGAAGAAATTAAAAAGCCAGAGCTTGATGCTCGTTTAGTTGCTGAGAACATTGCTCAACAATTAGAAAAGCGTGTTATGTATCGTCGTGCTGTTAAACGTGTTTTAGGTAATGCAACACGTTTAGGTGCTCAAGGTATTAAGGTAATGGTTGGTGGTCGTTTGAATGGTGCAGAAATTGCTCGTTCTGAATGGTACCGTGAAGGTCGTGTTCCATTACACACATTTAGAGCTGATGTAGATTATGCCAGTTATGGTGCAAATACACAGTATGGTGTGATTGGTATTAAAGTGTGGATCTTCAAGGGTGAAATTTTAGACCATAAGAAAGGTACATTAGATGAGGTTGCTCGTCGAGGTGCTACAAATCAAATCGGTAAGAAGTAATAAGGATTGAGAAATGTTACAACCTAAACGTACAAAATTTAGAAAAATGATGAAAGGCCGTAATCGCGGTCTTGCAACTGGCCATAAGGTTAGTTTTGGTGAAATCGGCCTTCAAGCTGTTGGCAGATGTCGTATGACTGCAAGACAAATTGAAGCTGCACGTCGTGCAATGACACGTCACGTGAAGCGTCAAGGTAAGATTTGGATTCGTGTATTCCCTGACAAGCCTATTACTAAAAAACCATTAGAAGTTCGAATGGGTAAAGGTAAGGGTAGTGTTGAATATTGGGTTGCACAAATCAAACCAGGACAAATGTTATTCGAAATGCAAGGTGTTGATGAGACAGTTGCTCGTGAAGCTTTTGCATTGGCCGCTGCTAAGTTACCAGTAAGCACAAAAGTTATTAAAAGGACGGTAATGTAATGGATATTAAAGCATTAAGAGATCAAGACATCTCAACACTAAACGAAACGTTGATGACGCTTTTGAAAGAACATTTCGAGTTGCGCATGCAGCACCGTAGTGCTCAATTGGACGATTCATCTAAATTAGGTAAAACTAAAAGATCAATTGCACAAGTTAAAACTATTATTAGAGAGAAACAAGCATGAGTGATAATAAAGTAGAACGCGTACTAACAGGTACGGTTGTAAGTGCTGGTCGTGATAAGACTATTGCTGTTCTTATTGAGCGCAAAGTTAGACACCCAATTTACAAAAAATACATCAAGCGTAGTACTAAAGTTCACGCACATGATGAAAAGAACGAATGTTCAATGGGCGATACTGTGAGAGTAGTAGAAGCTAAGCCTTTTTCAAAGACTAAACATTGGGCATTACTTGAAGTGGTTGAGAAATCCGTTTCAATTGATTAATATCAAATTTAAAGAGAGTAAGACATGATTCAAATGCAAACAAAACTTTTCGTTGCCGATAATAGTGGTGGTGTAAAGGCTATGTGTATTAAAGTTTTAGGTGGTTCTAAGCGTCGTTATGCTGGTATCGGTGACGTAATCAAGGTTAGTATCAAGGAAGCATCTCCACGTGGAAAAGTTAAGAAAGGTGATGTGTATGATGCTGTTGTAGTTCGTACAGCTCATGGCGTTCGTCGTGCTGATGGTTCGCGTATTCGTTTTGATAACAATGCAATTGTATTGTTAAATACTAAGCTTGAGCCAGTTGGAACTCGTATCTTTGGCCCTGTTACACGTGAATTACGTTCTGCTAAATTTATGAAGATTGTTTCATTAGCTCCAGAGGTTCTATAATGCAAAAAATTAAAATGAACGATGAAGTAATCATTATTGCCGGTAAAGACAAAGGTGAAACTGGCACGATTACTAAAGTTTTAGAGAACAAAGTTATTGTTGAAGGCAAGAATATTGCTAAAAAACATGTTAAGCCTAACCCTAACGCGGGTGTTACTGGCGGTATCGTTGATACTGAAATGCCTTTAGCGGTTTCAAATGTTGCAATTCTAAATCCTAAAACAAACAAAGCTGACAGAGTTGGTATTCGTACTGACAAAGAAGGAAAAAAGGAAAGATTTTTTAAATCAAACGGCGATTCAATCGTTTGAGCAAGTTAAGGAAATAAACCGTGTCTAGATTACAAGAAGAATATACAAATGTTATTAAGCCAGCTTTACAAAAAGAGCTTGGCCTTACTAACCCAATGGCTGTCCCAAAAATCGAAAAGATCACCATTAACATGGGTCTTGGTAGTGCTTTAGGTGATAAAAAAGTGTTGCAAAGTGCATTAGAGGAGATGGGCTTAATTGCTGGTCAGAAGCCTTTAACTTGTAACGCTCGTAAATCAGTAGCAAGTTTTAAAATTAGAGAAGGCAATGCAATTGGTTGTAAGGTTACTTTACGTAAGGATAAGATGTATGAATTCCTTGATCGTTTAGTTAACGTTGCTATCCCTCGTATCCGTGATTTCCGTGGTTTAAAACCAACTTCATTTGATGGTCGTGGCAACTACAACATGGGTATCACTGAGCAAATTACATTTGCTGAAATCGATTTTGAAAAAGTAACTAGAACTCGTGGCATGGATATTGCAATCACGACAACTGCTGCTTCTGATGATGACGCTAAGAAACTATTAGCAATGTTTAAATTTCCATTTAAAGGATAAGAAAATGGCTAAAAAGTCTATGATAAATAGAGATATCAAACGTACTAAGATTGTTGAAAAATACAAAACTAAGCGTCTTGAATTAAAGAAAATTATTAAAAGTGTAACAGCTTCGGATGAAGAACGCTTCCAAGCAACTATTAAGTTACAAGCACTTCCACGTGATGCATCACCAACTCGCCAACGTAGTCGTTGTGGTTTGACTGGTCGTCCACATGGTTTTTACCGTAAGTTTGGTTTATCAAGAACTAAACTTAGAGAACGCACTATGAATGGTGAAGTTCCAGGTTTATCTAAAGCAAGCTGGTAAGGAGAAATAATATGAGTATGTCAGATCCCATCGCTGATATGTTAACGCGCATTCGCAACGCACAAATGGTTGAGAAGAAAGAAGTTAGCATCCCCGCATCAAATTTAAAAACTGCTATCGCAAGTGTGATGCAGCAAGAAGGTTTTATTGAGTCATTTTCTGTTGAAGGTGACAAAGCAGCCAAAACGTTAACAATTAAACTTAAGTACTATCAAGATAAGCCTGTAATTGAAACATTACAGCGTATATCTAAGCCAAGTTTAAGAGTTTATGCTTCTAGTACTGAAATGCCAAGTGTTAAAAATGGCCTAGGTATTGTTATTGTATCTACACCTAAGGGTGTGATGACTGGACAAGCTGCATCAGCCCAAAATGTTGGCGGTGAAGTTTTGTGCAGCCTTTACTAATATTGGAGAGATTATATGTCTAGAGTAGCAAAATCACCAATTACAATTGAAACCGGTACTGACGTATCTATGACTGGCACAGTGATGACAGTTAAAGGTAAGTTAGGTCAGTTATCAATGGATATTCATCCAACAGTTACTGTTGAAATTAATGACAATGTTATTAGTTTTGATATTATCAAACTTGAGAAGAAAGCGATTAAAGACGCTTGGGCTCAAGCTGGTACTGCAAGAGCAAATACTGCAAATATCATTCAAGGTGTTTCAGTTGGTTGGGAAAAGAAATTAAGCCTAATCGGCGTTGGTTACCGTGCAAAAGCTATGGGTAAGTCATTAGACTTAACGTTAGGTTTTTCACACCCAGTAGTGTATGCATTACCAGAGGGTATTACCGTTGAAACACCGTCTCAAACTGAGATTATTGTTAAAGGTATGAACAAGCAAAAAGTAGGCCAAGTAGCAGCTGAAATTAGAGCTTATCGTCCGCCAGAGCCTTATAAAGGTAAAGGTGTTCGTTATACGGATGAGCATGTTGTTCGTAAAGAAGCTAAGAAGAAATAATTGATTAGGTATTCAAAATGAAACTTACAAAAAAAGAAGCTCGTTTAAGAAGAGCAACAAAATTTAGAGCTAAGCATGCTGACAAAGGTACTGAGCGTTTATGTGTACATAAAACATCGACTCATATCTATGCACAAATTATCAGTAGTTGTGGCACCAAGACTTTAGCTTCAGCATCAACTTTAGCTAATAAAGCTAAAAATGGCGGTAACGTCGATGCAGCAACTTTAATTGGTACGCAAATTGCCGAAGCTGCTATAAAAGCTAATGTTGTAAAGGTTGCGTTTGATCGTTCTGGTTTTAAATACCATGGTCGTATCAAGGCGCTAGCAGATGCAGCAAGAGATGGCGGATTAGACTTCTAATCAACTTTCAACTAAGACAAAATTAAAAGGCGAGAATAATGGCTGAATATAAGAAAAATAAAAATAACGAAGATAGTGATTTAATTGAGAAATTAGTTAACATCCGTCGTGTTGTAAAAGTAGTTAAAGGTGGACGTATCTTTGGTTTCTCTGCACTGGTTGTTGTTGGTGATGGTAAGGGTAAAGTAGGTTACGGAACGGGTAAAGCTCGTGAAGTTCCTGCAGCAATCCAAAAAGCAATGGATAAAGCTAAAAAAGCAATGAAAATTGTTCCTTTAACTAACGGAACATTGCATTACTCAATTACTTCAAACGTTGGTGCTGCTAAAGTATATATGCAACCCGCTTCAGAAGGTACTGGCGTTATTGCTGGCGGCCCAATGCGTAGTGTGTTAGAAGCTGTTGGTGTTCACGATATTCTTGCTAAGTGTAACGGCACTCGTAATCCAATTAGTGTTGTACGTGCTACAGTTGAAGGATTAACATCTATGTCTTCTCCATCAACGGTTGCTGCTAAGCGTGGTAAGACTGTTGAGCAAATTAAGGGAGAAGCATAATGGCTAGTAAAACAGTTACAGTAACTTTATTAAAGAGCTATTTTGGCCGTCTGCCTTCGCACCGCGCGACAGTATCTGGCTTAGGCTTGAAAAGAATTAACCATACAGTAACACTTGAAGACACGCCTGCAGTTAGAGGCATGATCAACAAGATTGCTTACTTATTAAAAGTAGAGGATTAAGAGTATGTTTTTAAATACATTAGCACCTAACGAAGGTGAGAAAAGATCTAGAAAACGTGTAGGCCGTGGTATCGGTTGTGGTTTTGGTAAAACTTGTGGTCGTGGTCATAAAGGTCAAAAGTCACGTACTGGTGGTTCTACTAAAGTAGGTTTTGAAGGTGGTCAGATGCCATTACAGCGTCGTCTTCCGAAAGTTGGTTTCTCGTCAAGAGTTTCAATCATCACGTCTCAAGTTACTTTATCTGAAATTGATAAACTAACTGAAACAGATATTACAGTTGATGTTTTAAAGCAACACAACTTGATTACTAAAAACATTAAGCGTGTTAAGGTAGTGTTATCTGGCGAAATTAATCGTGCAGTTACATTGACTGGTATTAAAGCGACTAAAGGTGCTACAGCAGCTATCGAAGCAGCTAAAGGCTCTATAAGCGAGTAATCATATATGTCTCAACCCTTAGGCTTATCACAAGACTTATCTAAGCGCATCCTCTTTTTGTTGGGTGCGTTGATCGTTTTCAGATTTGGCACACACATTACCATTCCATTTATTTCGAGCGCTGCTTTAGCGTCTTTGGTGCAAGATCAGCAAGGTACGATCCTGGATATGTTTAATATGTTTTCGGGTGGTGCGTTAGAGCGTTTATCAATTTTCACATTGGGCATCATGCCGTACATTTCTGCTTCTATTATTATCACTCTGATGACCTCAGTAGTGCCTAAACTAGAACAATTAAAGAAAGAAGGTGAAACTGGAAAACGTAAGATCACACAGTACACTCGTATGGGTACTGTTGTTCTGGCTCTATTTCAGTCTTACGGTATTTCTATTGCCTTACAATCTCAAAGTGCTGGTGGCATTGCTCTAGTTACACAGGGTGGATTTACATTTAGCATGGTGACTGTTATTACATTAACAACCGGTACACTATTTTTAATGTGGCTTGGTGAGCAGATTACTGAAAAAGGTATTGGTAACGGCATCTCTATGATTATTTTTGCCGGTATTGTCTCTGGTTTGCCTTCAGCATTCGGATCTACGTTATCGTTAGTATCTACAGGTGAATTGACTGTAATTCTTGTAGTTATCTTACTTGCAATGACATTATTAGTCACTGCTTTTGTTGTCTTTATGGAGCGAGGTCAGCGCCGTATTACCGTTAACTACGCGAAACGTCAACAAGGTCGTAAGATGGTTGGTGGTCAAAGTTCATACTTACCATTGAAGATTAACATGGCTGGTGTTATTCCACCTATTTTTGCCTCTTCAATTATCTTGTTCCCAGCAAGCTTAGGCGGCTGGTTCTCACAAAGTGAAGGTATGGGTTGGTTAGCTGATATTACAGCGAGCATCTCTCCAGGACAGCCGTTATATGTATTGTTTTATGGTTTAGCGATTGTATTTTTTACTTTTTTCTATACAGCGCTAACTTTCGATTCAAAAGATACTGCTGACAACTTACGTAAATCAGGTGGCTTTATTCCTGGTATACGTCCAGGCAAGCATTCAGCAGATTACATTGATTCAGTAATGTCTAGACTAACTGCTTCAGGTGCAATTTATATTACTGCGGTATGTTTATTGCCAGAATTTTTAATTTTATATTGGAACGTGCCATTTTACTTTGGCGGTACCAGTTTATTAATCATCGTCGTAGTGGTGATGGATTTTATCGCACAAGCCCAGTCTCATTTAATGTCAAATCAGTACGAGTCATTAATGAAGAAGTCTGGCGTTTAATAACCAAAGGTAGCAATCATGAAAGTAAGAGCATCTGTTAAGAAAATTTGTATTAATTGTAAAATCATCAAGCGCCACGGCGTTGTGAGAGTAATTTGTAAAGAGCCTCGTCATAAACAAAGACAAGGCTAATTTCAATTGACATTGTTAAGCGTGCAACGTATAATTGCCCGTTTTTCAAATTTGAATTTTGTAAGGTCTAATTAACATAAAATGATCAATCAAAATTAAGACTAAGAAGTAAAGGTATAAGGAAAACTATGGCTAGAATAGCGGGAATAAACATTCCAACAAACAAACATATTGTAATTGCCCTACGTGCAATTTTTGGTATTGGTGACACAAGAGCTAAAATGATTTGTGAAACTTTAAATATCGATCCATCAACGAAGGTTTCTCAGATTCCTGAAGATCAGGTTGAATTAATTCGTGCTGAAGTGGCTAAATTTGAGGTTGAAGGTGATCTTCGTCGTCAAGTAGCTATGGATATCAAACGATTAAAAGATCTAGGTTGTTATCGCGGTGTTCGTCATAGAAAAGGCTTGCCTCTTCGTGGTCAAAAAACTAAAACTAACGCTAGAACTCGTAAGGGTCCTCGTCGTTTAATCAAATAATCATAGGTAAAGAAAATGGCTAAAGCTCCAATTAAAAAGAAGTCTAAGAAAGTAGTTACGGACGGTATTGCGCATATTCATGCGACGTTTAATAATACCATCGTTATGATTACAGATCGTCATGGTAATGCTGTATGTTGGGCTACATCAGGCGGTTCTGGTTTTAGAGGTTCAAGAAAATCAACACCATTTGCTGCACAAGTTGCAGCAGGCAACTGTGGTGAAAAAGCCCTTGCCTTTGGTATGAAAAATGTTGAAGTACGCGTTAAAGGTCCAGGTCCCGGTAGAGATTCTGCGATTCGTGGTCTTAATGCACAAGGTTTAAAAATTCAATCAATTACAGATGTAACGCCAATCCCTCATAATGGTTGTCGTCCTTCTAAGAAACGTAGAGTATAAGGATAAATTATGGCTAGATATACTGGACCAACTTGTAAATTAGCACGTCGCGAAGGCACGGACTTATTTCTTAAAAGTGGCGTTAGATCATTAGATTCAAAATGTAAATTAACTCAATTACCTGGTGTACATGGCGCTAATGTTCGTCGCCAAAAAGGTACTGAGTATGGCTTACAACTTCGTGAGAAGCAAAAAGTACGTCGTATTTATGGTGTATTAGAAAAGCAATTTAGCCTTTACTACAAAAAAGCTTCTCAAAAGAAAGGTTCAACAGGTGAAAACTTATTATCTTTCCTTGAGTGTCGTTTAGACAATGTTGTTTACCGTATGGGCTTTGGCTCTACTCGTGCTGAAGCTAGACAGTTGGTTTCTCATAAGTCTATTTTGGTCAACGGTTCAATTGTTAATATTCCTTCTTATCAAGTAAGTGCGAATGATGAAATTTCTATTCGTGAGAAAGCTAAAAAACAATCCCGTATTCAATTGGCAATCGAACTTGCAGAGCAAGGTGATCAAGCTGACTGGATTGATGTTGATACTAAAGCACTTAAGGGTGTATTTAAAAATGTTCCTGCACGTGATGATCTATCTTCAGACATCCAAGAGCATTTAATTGTTGAATTGTATTCTAAGTAAGGAATTTAATATGCAAGGTACCGCAAAAGATTTTTTAAAGCCAAAACTAGTTGAATCTAATGAGACAGCTGCTAATGAGTTCAAGGTAGTTCTTGAGCCATTAGAGAGAGGTTTTGGTCATACCTTAGGTAATGCCCTAAGAAGAACATTATTATCTTCAATGACTGGTTCTGCTATTACAGAAGTAGCAATTGATGGTGTTATGCATGAATACTCAACGATTGATGGTGTGCAAGAAGACGTTTTAGACATTCTGTTAAACCTTAAAGAAGTTTCTGTTGGTTTAAACACATCTGAACTGGCTGAAGTTATAATTGACAAAAAAGGTCCTTGTGTAATTACTGTTGCTGATATTGAATCAAATGGTAGTGATATCACAGCATTCAATCCTGATTTTGTAATTGCAACTATCAATGATGGTGGTCATATGCGTATGACAATTAAGATTGGTACTGGTGTTGGTTATGACACTGCAGTATCGCGTTCTGATGAAACATCCACTATTGGCGGTATTCAACTTGATGCTAGTTTTTCACCAATTAAACGCGTAAGCTTTACAGTTGATGCTTGTAGAGTAGGTGAAAAAGTTAATCTTGATAAATTAAACATGACGATTGAAACAAACGGATCTGTTAGTGCAGAATCAGCAATTAAACGTGCTGCTTCAATCCTACAAGATCAGTTGTCTTCATTTGTCGAGCTTGAACTAGTTAAAGAAGAAGAGGCGTTACCAACATCTGATGATTTCGATCCTCAGTTATTGGCTGCTGTTGATGAGTTAGAATTAACAGTTCGTAGTGCAAACTGTCTTAAAGCAGAGCAAATCTACTACATTGGTGATTTAATCCAAAAGTCTGAACAAGACTTATTAAGAACGCCTAATTTAGGTCGTAAATCATTGAACGAAATTAAAGAAGTATTAACTGACAAGAAGCTTGAATTAGGGACAGACATTCCTAATTGGCCTCCAGTTGATCTAATGAGTGAATAAGGAAATATAATGAGACATAGAAAGTCAGGTAGACAACTAAATCGTAACTCTTCTCACCGTAAGGCAATGTTTAAGAACATGGCTAACTCGTTATTCGAGCATGAGACAATCAGAACTACTTTGCCAAAAGCAAAAGAGCTTCGTCGTGTGGTAGAGCCTTTAATCACTAAAGCTAAAACAGATTCTGTTGCTAATCGACGTAACGCTTTTGCTAAGTTACGTGATGATGCAATGGTTGCAAAATTATTTACTCAGCTGGGTCCTTTCTACAAAGATCGCCCTGGTGGTTACATTCGTATTTTAAAAGCTGGTTTCCGTACTGGCGATAAAGCGCCAATGGCAATTGTTCAATTGGTTGATTTTGATAGCACTGCATCTGCAGAAGCTACTTCTACAGTTTCATAAGGAAAATATAACATGCCTTCAATTAAAGTAAGAGAGAACGAACCTTTTGATATTGCACTTAGACGTTTTCGTCGTTCATGTGATCGTGCTGGTGTTATTACAGATGTTCGTAAGAAAGAATTTTTTGAAAAGCAAACATGGGTTAATAAACGCATGAAAGCTGCAGCGGTTAAGCGTACTCATAAAGAGATGGCTAAAAACCGAGTACATCGCAAACGCATGTACTAGAAGTTTATCAAAATGCGGTTTATAGTTAAACCGCATTTTTTTTACTTTTTTTTTACTTACCAATTAATAACTATGTCAGAACTTAAAGCACGCATTATCGAAGATATGAAAGCCGCCATGAAGGCAAAAGACAAGGGCGCCTTAAAAGCAGTACGCATGATCTTGGGTGCGGTTAAGCAGCGTGAAGTTGATGAACGTATTGAACTTGACGATACCCAAGTTTTAACAGTTATTCAAAAAATGGTTAAACAGCGCAAAGACTCAATTTCACAATTCAAAGATGCTGGTCGCGATGATCTTGTTGATGTTGAAGAAGCTGAATTAGTCATTATTAATAATTACATGCCAGTACAAATGTCAGAAGCTGAAGTTAGCGCTGCTGTCGATAAAGCTATTGCTGATTCTGGTGCTTCTTCCATGCAAGACATGGGTAAGCTCATGGGCTTGTTAAAACCTCAATTAGACGGTAAAGCCGACATGGGTGCGGTATCAGCCTTAATTCGCTCAAAACTATCTTAAAATAGATTTTTATGCGTTTTCTGTTCTATCTTTTTCTTCTAATATCAGTATCTTCTTTTGCGAAAGAGGTGTTAATTGAGAATGGCCTTAAGTCAGTTCCGGTGATTGTAGGCGATGAGGTAATTTCTATTACCAGAAATCAGGATCGAAAGCACAATATCATGAAGTTTTACCAGGGCACTTGGCGCGGTAAGATTCAGCCATTACATCCCTTTAAGTCACCTTTAGTGGAAACCGTTGCAGAGTTAGAAGTGATTGATTATATTGATCAAATCTCCCATGGTGACGACTCTATTCTGATTGTGGATTCAAGACCTCAATCAGCAACCATGATAACTGGAAAAATTCCAGGTGCTGTTAGAATTGACACTAAGCAGCTACTCTCCTTGGAAGATAGAAAGAGTGCTTTTAAAAGGTTTAATGTAGCCTGGAAAGACAATCAATGGGATTTTAGCAATGCTAAAACCTTAGTGCTTTATTGTAATGGCTTCTGGTGTGGAAAATCCCCCCGCATGATACGTAAACTACTAATACTTGATTATCCTGCCAATAAGCTTAAATACTATCGCGGTGGCATGCAAGCCTGGCGTTCAGTCGGACTCACAACCGTTAAATAGTCGCTCCTTTAAAATAAGTATAATTTACACTTGTATATCATATAACTTATTTAACTTACTTCTATACGTCATGAAAACACTATCAGCTTTATTTATTCTATTATCACTCAGTGCATCTAGCTATAGTTATGCTGAAGAAAAATCTGAAGTTTCGCTTAAAACAGCAGCAGAAAACAGTGTTTTAGATGGCAATGTTGTTAAAAAAAGAAATAAAAAAATGAAAAAATCGGTTTATATTAAACCGAACATATTACAAGTAAAAGTAATTATTAGTGGTGAAGAAGTTGTTATTCAGCGCAATCAAGATCGAAAAGCCCTGGTAACTAAATTTTATCAAAAAACAGGTCGCGGTATTATCAAGCCGATGCACCCATTTAAACCGCATGCTGTTGAAACAATTGCCGAACATGAGATGATAGATTATATCTCCAGGGTTTCTTTGCCTGAATGGAATACGGCGGTGGTTGATGCAAGAAAATCTGTTTGGCTAACGCTAACAGGAATCTTGCCAGGTGCAACACATGTGCCATTTCATAAGTTTAACAAGGATAAGAATTATGCACGAGAAGTAATGGAAGAAGAGTTTGGTGTCATCTACGATGCCAATGGAATTCGTGATTTCTCAAGCGCTAAAACCTTGGCAATCTATTGTAACGGCAATTGGTGCAGAATGTCACCCGAGCTAATCTGGGGTTTATTGAACTATGGCTATCCAGCAGAAAAAATAAAATACTACCGCGGTGGCATGCAAGCTTGGCAGTTGCTTGGCTTAACAACAGTAGGTGGTTAATTCATATTAATTATCATTTTTTTTATAAAATATTGCTATAGACTTTAAAAATTTAACATAATTACTGTTTTATTTTCATAAATAGATATAAAGCATGATAATTTATCGTATTTTTATATAATTTTAACTAATAACCCTATATTTATTCTTGTTTTATACGAAAAATAGACATTTTTATCGTTTTTATTCAAAAATATCCATTTCAATTATTTCCTAAATTTTTCGCTATAATAAGCTCTATATTTGAGGAAGAATTATGAATAAATTTTTAGTCTTATTGATTTTTATTAGTAGTACGGTGCTTGCACAAATTGTGCCGGATTATGCTAAAGAACAACGTTGGGCTAGTTTTGTTGAAGATGGACTAATGGATGGTGATGTAGTTTGGTTAAAAAATGCAGATCGAGAGTTCTTGACGATTTTGACCGAGTCTGAATCAGATTCTAGCAAGGTCGCTATTATTATGCATGGTCTTGGTGTTCATCCAGACTGGACTGGAGTCATTCAACCGCTAAGATTGTCATTAACTGAACAAGGCTATCACACGCTCTCTATTCAATTACCTGTATTGGCTAATGGCGTTGATGGAGATCAATATGACGACTTGAATGGGGATTCGGATAAACGAATACAAGCTGCCGTTGATTATATTAAAAGCACAGGAAAATCAGCTGATCTATTAGTTGCCCATAGTAAGGGAACATCAATGGCAACGCATTATCTGGCGAGTCATTTGAAGCACCCATTTAAAAAATTTGTTGCAGTTGGTATGAATGGAGGTTCTATACCTTATTTGTCTGCTATTACTATTCCGATTCTAGATCTTTATGGGACTGAAGACATTGATCCAGTTTTAACAACTGTAAAACAAAGAAAAGCCGCCTCTAGCCATAATATTAAATATAGTCAAAAACAAATTATAGGCGATCACTTTTTTAATGATCAAAATGAATTACTTACACAGACGGTTGGCGATTGGCTGAAATAGTACCGTTATTATTACTGGGTGTTTTTTCTGGGTTTATTGCTGGCCTGTTAGGCGTAGGTGGCGGGCTGATTATGGTACCGGTTTTGCTGTATTTATTGGCCGCTACTGTTGGTCAAGCCGTACTCATGCACACAGCTGTTGGCACAGCGCTTGCTGCGATTGTATTTACATCAATATCTAGTGTTCGAGCGCACCAACAGCATGGCGCGATTCATTGGAAATATTTTAAACAGTTGGCACCGATGATTCTTCTCGGGGCTTTTTCAGGGGCGTTGTTAACTCAGTTAATGAGTTTTGATTTTATGCGTGTGTTTTTTGCCTTGTTTGAATTGAGTGTTGCCTTCATTATGTATTTTGGTGTTAGTAGTTCGGTACATGTAGACAGCTTAAGCAAATGGGCGTGGCGTATAACGGGGTATGTAATCGGTTTGGTTTCAGCTATTGTGGGTATTGGCGGTGGCACCATGACCACGCCATTCTTAACTTATAATAATGTTGATATCAAAAATTCCATTGCTACTTCGGCTGCTGTAGGTATGCCAATCGCAATTGCAGGCGCGCTTGGTTTTATTGTGACTGGTTGGAATGTAGAAAGTGCCAGTGGCGGTTTGGGCTTTATTCATACTTATGCGTTGATGAGTATTGTGGCAATGAGTGTCTTATTTGCCCCGCTAGGTGCTAAAGTGGCGCACCGTGTTGATGGTAAAAAATTAAAGAAATTCTTTGCGCTGTTTTTAGCTTTTTTAGGGCTAAGTGTTTTAGCTTTTTAACCTTGCCAAGGTGGCAAAAGATTGTGATCCACATCTAGATGATCAAGAATTCTAGCAACCACAAAATCAACCAAATCTTGAATGGAATTAGGCTGTTGATAAAAGGCTGGATTGGCATCCATAATCACCACACCAAGTCTAGCTAGCTTTAGCATGTTCTCTAAGTGAATGGCTGAATAAGGCGTTTCTCTCGGTACTAGGATGAGTTTCTTTTGTTCCTTGATAACAACGTCAGCTGCGCGATGCATTAGGTTGTCGCCATGGCCGTTGGCGATTGCCGAAAGTGTGCTCATGGTACAAGGGCACACCACCATTGCACGTGGTGGATTAGAGCCAGAAGCAACTGGCGCTGTCCACTGATTTTTAGAAAAAACTTCGATCTGTCCATCTTTAGCGCCCAAATATTGGCTAAGATTTCTCTCAATGGATTTGGTGTCATTGCCAAGATCAAGGTCAGTTTCCATGCTGATGACAATACTAGCGGCTTGAGAAATCATTACATAGATTCGATCTTGTGTTTTGATTAGCTCTTTAAGTAAAGTTAATGCATAAGGCATACCTGAGGCGCCGGTTAATGCAATGGCAATTGGTTTCACTTACTCTCTCCAGAATTTAAGTTGGTTGTTATTTTGCTAAATATATCATCAAAGCCACCATTGGACATCACTACAAAATGGCCTTGACTGGTGTTTGATAGTTGTTTGACAATATCATCTACTGAGTCAAATAAAGTCGATTGATCGAATAAGGTACTGATATCCCATGTGCTAGATTGTGGCTTTAAAATTAGCACTTGATCTGCATCATTAAGAGCATTAACCAAAGTTTGTTGATGAATACCAGATTTCATGGTATTAGATCTTAGCTCTAAAATGGCTACAATAGTTTGATCACCTACTTTTGCTCGCAAGCCTTGTAAGGTGGTTTTAATGGCTGTCGGGTGATGGGCAAAGTCATCATACAAAGTAATGTTATTAGTTTGATGCTTAACTTCTAAACGACGCTTAATGCCTTTAAAAGTGTTTAGCGCTTCACAGGCCACATCAAAAGGCACACCAACATGATGAGCCATATAAATAGCATTTAGGCCATTTTGCATGTTGTGCTCACCGAGTAAGTTCCACGATACTGTGTGCTTTTGATCAACTATAAATTCTGTGCCAGTATTGGTGCTACTAAGTGATGATACTGGCAAAGCCTGTGTTGACGAGTAAACACCCATGGCCAATACTTCATCAACACTGGTTGTGTGCTGAGGGTGGAGAATAAGCCCATCACTTGGTATTGTACGAATCAAATGGTGGAATTGTTTTTGAATGTCTTTGAGTGAATCAAAGATATCAGCGTGATCAAATTCAAGATTATTAATCACCAAAGTCTTTGGATGATAATGCACAAACTTTGAACGCTTATCAAAAAAAGCGGTGTCGTATTCATCAGCCTCAATAACAAAGAAGTTTGAATCGGTTAATCGAGATGAGACGCCAAACTCTTCCACCACGCCACCAATTAAAAAACTAGGATTGTAATCTGCATAATCTAGGATGCACGCTAGCATACTAGCTGTAGTGGTTTTTCCATGTGTGCCTGATACCGCCAGCACCCATTTATTTTGTAGTACATTTTCACTTAACCATTGCGCACCGGATGTATAACTATATTGCTTGGTGAGGATTTCTTCGACACATTCATTGCCACGTGATAAGGCATTGCCAATAATAAAAACATCAGCCTGTGGCATGTCATCCGCACTATAGCCATGAGTAAAGTTGATATTTTGCTCATCGAGTTGAGTGCTCATTGGTGGATAAACACCTTGATCTTGACCGCTAACCGTATGCCCAAGTTGTTCAGCAATGAGAGCTAAAGAACCCATAAAAGTACCTGCGATACCAAGAATATGAATATGCATAATTAGCTTGGGTTAAAGCCTAGTGAGGCAGAATTAATACAGTAGCGCTGTCCAGTTGGTGCAGGGCCATCAGTAAATACATGGCCAAGGTGAGCTGCACACTTCTTGCATCTAACTTCAACGCGCGTCATGCCGTGAGTATTGTCAGTAATTAGACTGACACTATCAGAATTAGCAATGTCATAAAAACTTGGCCAGCCAGTGCCAGAGTCAAATTTGGTGTTAGAAGCAAACAATACCTGATCGCAACAGACACAAATGTAATGACCATCCTTATGGTGATTAACGTACTTACCCGTGAAGGGTGCTTCAGTGCCACATTGCTGAGTGACTTTAAACTGTTCTGGCGTGAGTTTTGATATATCCATTAGGGTATTATATTTGTATTTACACATCATTTGAGCGAATGAAAATTTATTTAGTAGGTGGTGCGGTTCGTGATCATTTGTTGGGCATTGCCAATGAGCATACTGAAAAAGATTGGGTGGTAGTTGGCTCATCTCCAGATGACATGTTAGATTTGGGTTATCGTCAAGTGGGTAAAGAATTTCCAGTTTTTTTGCATCCAGGCACTCAAGAAGAATACGCACTAGCAAGATTGGAGCGAAAGGTTGGTAAAGGCTACAAAGGTTTTGAGTTTGATACCTCTAGCCAAGTAACACTCGAGCAAGATCTGTCACGCCGTGACTTAACCATTAATGCCATTGCTCAAGATATTCGAAATAATGATGAATTATTTGATCCATTCAATGGTCAAGAAGATCTAAATCAGGGCTTACTAAGACATGTGTCAGATGCTTTTAGTGAAGATCCTGTGCGTGTATTACGTGTTGCACGATTTTCTGCACGATTTAAACCATTTGGCTTTAAAGTGGCACATGCAACCCATAGGCTTATGAAGCAAATGGTGGATTCTGGTGAGGTCGATGCACTGACACCTGAGCGTGTTTTTAAAGAATTAGAAAAATCATTAACTTACGCAACGCCATCAGCTTTTTTTAAGGTGTTGTCAGCTTGTAACGCTTATGAGCGTGTATTCGCGCCGTTATCAACACATCAACATCAAAGCCATGACAATAAGTTTGAGTTTTTAGATGATCTTAATACCGACCAGCCACATCTTAAATTTTGTGTTTGGCTGGTTAATGAAAAAATCGATGCCATTAGTCAATTGTGCAAGCGATTAAAATGTCCAAAACAATACGAGCAATTGGCAAAGATCAGTGCACAGTTTTATGAATTTGTTCAGTCGTTCGATGATCAAACGGCTGAGCTAATTTATGAATTTTTTGCAAAGACCGATGCGTTAAGGCGTAAGGATAGGTTTGAGGATTTACTCAAGGTATATCAATTATTATCAGTGGATGTTGATGATGTTATTAAACTTAAGGGTTTATTGGGTGCTATTGATATTGCCTCTTTGGATAAAACCAATATCTCTCAGGCGATTATTGATGAGAAAAAATCTATTATTTCTGCGTCATTAAACGCGACACAATAAGTCAAATTCACAATAGTCACAAGCAGTTTTATTGGGTAATACTTGAGCTTGGCCTGATTGAAAATCACTACTTGCTTGATTAAGCTTAACTTTCCACGAGTTTAGTTGATCATCCCACTCTTGACACTTACCCTTGTAGGAAGATTGTTTGGGTAATGAATCCGGGTCTTTTGACAGGCCTTTAAAACTTACCGAACTAGAATTAAGCTCAATAAAGGCAGCACCCTGAGTGTTGTTGGTAACACTATAAATAGGTAGTTGTGGCTCAATGATTTCTTGCCCACACCACTTTGCAGTGGAACTAGATCCAGTTTTATAGTCAAATACAATTTGATCACCGTTATCCATTTCATCGAGTCGGTCAAGTCGAGTGTTAAAACTTAGTTGGGCAATATTCACTTGCACGCTACGTTCGGTTGCAAGTACGCGAAAATTTTCTCTGAGTTTGTCGGTTTCGATAAACTTAAGTAATAAGCTTTGTAGTCTGTCTTGCTCGATGGCTTTAAAACCAGAATTTTGGTAGCGCTTTAATGCTGAATAAATCTTTTGGTTAATTAGCTTTGTAAGCTGTGTTTGATCAAGTGCCAGCAGGGCTGATTTTGAATCAACTTCTTCATAAATATATTGTAAGGCAGTATGAATAACATTGCCTTGTTCGCGTCTATCCAGGCCAATATGCGGCTCATCGTAACACTCTACATTAAGTCGATGTGCAAAGCCTTTAAAGGCGCAAGCCATTTGGTCTTTTAGTATGGAAACGCCAGATTTGACCACAGCCTTATTGAATTTTGTTGTGATCTCATCTTCGATTAACTCGGTTGTAATTGGTATAACTTGCGCGTTAATTTGAGGATCAGACTCGGTTGGAAAATCCAGCAAAGGCGACGGCATCTGTTCGGATTCAAAATGTGATTTTGCATATGAGAATATAACCTTATCAGCTAAAGAGCTGAGGTTGGTTAATGTATCTTGTGCATCAGATTGAACCAGCTCATAACTACTAAATGGAATTTGATGTTGAACGGCAATCTCACTGCTAATAAAGCGCGGTGCGTTTAGTTTGGCAGGTAAGAAGTCATGAGTCATGCCCATGACCCAAGCTTGATCAAAGTGCAACCCTTCTGCTTCAAGTGAGCCAATGATTTGAATATTGGTTTTGCTTGCTTGAGGCTGGAATACCACTTGATTAGTCATTTCATTTAATCTGTAGCGTGCAGTATTTGAACTACAGTTGTCTTGATGCAATGAAAGTTGGTTTAGAATTAGCGTACTGCTCAAATATTTGTTAAACAACTGATATTCACTACTACTTAGTTGGCGATCAGTTGCAAACCCCCAAACACTTAGTGTGCTATTAAAGCTCAGTAAGTGGTTACTTAAGGATTGATTGACTGAAGGTATAGATTTAATTTGGTCAATCATCTCTAGTAAAATTGGACAAGTGTCAATGACAGAGGTTAAAGCATCTAATGAAAAATACTCAAGCGCTAGAGCGCTGGCACGATTGGACAATGAGTGACGAGCGTTTTTTTCTTGATGATAGCCATGTACATATACACTGCGAAGCACCTTGGTAAATAAAGTAGTGTTTATCTTATCTGTCTTGAGTTGATCAGAAATTTCTAATAAATTCAGACAATGCCCAACAAGTCCATATTGCGAAAGCGGCAACCCTAGAGATATGTTGTAAGATTTTTGTCCAGTTTCAACCAATTGATCATCAAAAGTTTGATCAAAAATGGATATCAATTGATGCTGGAGATCGCTTAATTGCGGACAAACAATCACAATTGAATGTTGTGGATTGTCTTGGTGTTGTTTCTTGGCCCATAAGGCTACCGCATTTATTTCATCAAGCGTATTGTCAAAGCAGTGCTGCTCACTGATATTTGTGTACTCACTGCTAATAATTTGATAATTTACAGCATTGAAAATTTTTTGTTGTAATGGGGTTAAAGTCTTAAATCCATATACGTACACCGACTTAAAGTCAGTTCGATCTTTTAGAATTAACCCGCCAAGATCATTAGTGTCAACTAAGTTTAATTGTTGTTTGATTTGCTGATAATATGTAATCCATTGAGCGAAAACTTCACAAATTTGAATTTTAGAATTGGCTAAAGCCGACGATTCAATCAAATGATTGGTGCAATAATCGTAGTTTTTAACCACTTCATTGATGAGTTGGCTGTGAATAGTTTGGCCACAAGAATCTAGTGAAGATTCCAATAAGTATCGCTGTTCAGTAGCATCAATAAGGCGCTGATTATTTTGGAATTGTTGTGATTTCCAGTAGTTTTTTAGATACTGTTGCCATGAAAAAATCTCAGGCAGTTGAGTGTTAGGATGTTGTTTGGAGAATGATCGTTTAAAAGCTAAAACCTGGCGATTATTGGCAACAACAATGGTGTCTGTTGTGTCAATTTGAGACAGATCAGCGGTTAAATACATTCAATCAATATAACCAAAGAAGGTGTCCAGACGAGACCAAAGCTCTTCTAGGCCTTGTCTTTTAAGGCTAGAGAAAAGCTGAATATCAATATAAGGATAATCCTTAACTTCTTTTTTGATTTGCTGATAGGTATTGGCAGCAGCACCTTTCTTGAGTTTGTCAGATTTTGTCAGAAGAATTTGAGTGGGCAGGTTAATGCTGACACACCATTCAATCATCATTTTGTCGTAAGGTTTTAAAGGGTGGCGAACATCCATCACTAAAACTGCACCTCGTAAGCAATCACGCTTTTCGAAATACTCACCCATGTCTTTATGCCATTGATTTTTAACATGATTTGGAACTTTAGCGTATCCATAACCAGGTAAGTCAACCAGGCGCCTATCTTCATCAAGCTCAAAAAATACCAAATGCTGGGTGCGTCCTGGCGTTCGTGAGACTTTAGCCAATTTATTTTGCATGGTGAGGGTGTTAATCGAGCTAGATTTACCAGCATTAGATCTTCCAGCAAAGATAACTTCATAGCCTTCATCGGCTGGAGCGCCTTTTAAAGAAGGACAGGATAATAAAAATTTGGCTTGGTGGTAGTGTTTGCGCATTAATATAAAGTATGTATAATCGGAGTTTAGTGGTCTATGAACTATATACCATTTTATATTATTAAAAATCAAGGAGAGAGTAATGAAAAAGATTTTATTAGTGGCTGCAGCCACATTAGCAATGGGTTCGGTTCAGGCAAATCCATTTGACGCTTTAGGTTGTTCAGGTTGTCATGGTACTGGTGGTAAATCAGCTATTCCAAATTACCCATCATTAGCAAAATCAGCACGTCCTAATCTTGACGTTGTAAAAGAGCTTAAAGACTTCCAGTCTGGCGCTCGTAAAGACCCTACAATGAATGCAATGGCAGCAATGGCAGCTGGCCAAGAGCAAGCAATTGCAGATTACCTAGCTGGTCAATAAATTATTTGCGCCATTTATGGCGCATTTCGTAATTTTAATAAGCCGATATTAACGTATAATATCGGCTTATTTTTTGTTAAAAAAACATATTATGAACAAGTTAGCACTAATTTTTACTGTGGCACTGGCCTTTGTTTCAACCAACACCTTTGCGGCAGGCGATGCTGCTAAAGGCAAGGCTTTATCTGTAACTTGTGCAGCGTGTCATGGTGCTAATGGCAATTCAATGGTGCCAAATTTTCCAAAATTGGCTGGACAGGGTGAAAGCTACCTATTCAAACAATTAAAAGATTTTAAATCTGGCGCTCGTAAAGATGGTTTAATGGCAGGTATTGTTGCTGGTTTATCTGAAGATGATATGGCTAATTTATCGGCTCATTTCTCTAATCAATTAGCGACTCAAGGTGTTGCTAGCAAAACTGCTAATATTGCCTTAGGTGAAAGATTGTACCGTGGTGGTGATAGAGCTAGAGGCATTACAGCGTGTATCGCTTGTCATGGTGCCAAGGGTGCGGGTATTCCTTCTGCAGGCTTTCCAGCATTGGCATCTCAGCATGCAGCTTACACAGCTAAGCAGTTGAAAGATTTCCGTCAAGTATCTATTAATGTTCAGACAGAGTCAACGACACCCTCTAGAACTAACGATGATCGTAAGATGATGATTGCTTTTACTAAGAGCCTAACTAATACAGAAATTAACGCATTGTCTCAATACGTTGCCGGACTACATTAAGCTTATTAGCTAATCCCATAAAAAGGCAGTTTTTACTGCCTTTTTTATCGTCCATAATTTAGGTATAATTGTCTGTTTTTATAAGCTAAGAGACGGATTTAATACACATGAAAACTTCACTAGAAACATTAGAAGGTCTAAAAAGATCATTAACAATCGACGTATCAATCGATACTTTTAATACAAAAGTTGACAAAATCTTAAAGACAATGGCCTCTCAAGTGAGTGTTGATGGCTTTAGAAAGGGTAAAGTTCCAGTTTCAATCGTTAAAAAACGTTTTGGCGATAATGCAAAGTCTGAAGCAGTTAATGAAATTGTTAATGAAACATTAGTAGATGCATTGGCTGATGCAAAGGTAACGCCAGCAGCACGTCCATCATTAACCGATGTTGATTCAGAAGGTGATACTAACTTCACATACACAGTTGCATTTGAAGTATTTCCAGAAATTAAATTAGCCGATTTCTCTAAATTAGCAATTGACCAAATTGAAGTAGACATTACTAAAGAAGATGAGGATAGAACTTTAAGTGGTTTACAAGAGCAGCTAATTGAATTTAAAGAAGTTAAGCGAAAATCAAAAGATGGCGATCGAGTAACGGTTGATTTCGTTGGTACAATTGAAGGTGAGACATTTGAAGGTGGTGAAGCTAAAGACTTTAAATTAGTATTAGGCAAGGGCACAATGATTCCTGGCTTCGAAGAAAGTATTACAGATGTTGCTGCTGGTAAAGAGGTTGAGCTTGATGTAAGCTTCCCTGATGACTACCAGGCAACGCATTTAGCGGGCAAACCAGTTAAATTTAATATTAGTGTTATAGAGGTTGGCTCACCAAAAGAGCCTAAGCTTGATGCTGCTTTTGCTAAGAAATTTGGTGAAGACAATATGGATGCCTTGTTGGTTAGCATGAAAGAGCAAATGCGTACTGAAATTGACGGTCGTATTGAGCAGTTAAATAAAGATGCTTTGTTTAATGCGTTAGCTGAAGCAAACAAATTTGACGTACCTCAAGGTAGTATTGATGCAGAGGCACACAACTTATTAGAAGAAATGCAAGAGCGTATGCAACAGCAAGGCCAAACAGCGCCAGCTGATATGCCAGCTTCAATTTTTAATGAAGAAGCAGAGCGTCGTGTCAAATTAGGTTTAATGATTAATAAAATCTCAAGTGACGCTAAGATGGCGGTTACCATGGAGCAAATTGATGCAAGAATCCAAGAGATGTCACAATCTTACGGTGAAAATGCACAGCAAATGGTTGACTACTATAATGAAGACGTTACAAGAAAGTCAAGCGTTGAATTAATGATTGTTGAAAAGATGGTTCAAGATGTTATTTTAGAAAAAGCTAAAATTAAAGCAGTTAAGAAAAAGTTTCTTGACATTACTGAAAAGGCATAACTGAATGGAAATTAACAATCTGAATCAAATCCCAATGGTGGTAGAGCAATCTGCCCGTGGTGAACGCTCTTATGATATTTATTCACGCCTCTTAAAAGAGCGTATTATATTTTTAGTGGGCCCCGTTGAAGATTACATGGCTAACGTGGTTGTGGCTCAGATGTTATTCTTGGAATCTGAAAATCCAGAAAAAGATATTCACTTATACATTAATTCACCGGGTGGCTCGGTATCAGCTGGTTTGGCTATTTATGACACCATGCAGTTTATTAAGCCAGATGTGTCAACGTTATGTATTGGTCAAGCCGCTTCAATGGGTGCGTTATTATTAACAGCGGGCGCTAAAGATAAGCGCTTTGCTTTGCCACATGCAAGAATGATGATCCATCAGCCTTTAGGTGGTTTTTCTGGCCAAGCTAGTGACATTGATATCCATGCAAAAGAGATCTTAACAGTCAGAGAAAAGCTTAACGAAATCTTAAAATTTCATACTGGTAGAAGCTTAAAGGTAATTCAAAAAGATACAGACAGAGACAACTTTATGTCAGCAGCAGATTCTGCGGATTATGGGTTAATTGATAAAGTATTAGATAAGCGTTAATCATGGCAGAAGACGATAAAAAAGAGCTTTCATGTTCATTTTGCGGTAAATTAAAATCAGAGGTTGATCGTTTGATTGCCGGACCTGGTGTTCATATTTGTAATGAATGTGTTGACTCTTGTCATGAGTTAATGGGCGAGCAGACTGTAGCAGAGGTAATTAAAGAATATCAAGATTGGAACTACACCCCAATGCAATTGCGTGATTTCTTAAATGAATATGTGATTTCACAGGATCATTCTAAAAAGGTGTTGTCAGTCGCAGTTTATAACCATTACAAACGCTTAAAGAGTGATTACATCTCAAATGATGTGGAGTTGGATAAGTCAAATATTTTAATGATTGGCCCAACAGGCTCAGGTAAGACATTATTAGCCCAAACGTTAGCTAGAATTTTAGATGTACCATTTACGGTTGCTGACGCTACTACGTTAACTGAGGCAGGCTATGTTGGTGACGATGTTGAAAATGTCATTAAAAGCTTATTATCAAAATGTGATTTTGATCCAGTTCGTGCAGAGCGTGGTATTATTTTTATTGATGAAATTGATAAAATTTCACGCCGTTCTGATTCACCCTCAATTACCCGTGATGTGTCAGGTGAAGGTGTTCAGCAAGCAATGCTTAAATTGATTGAAGGCACAGTTGCTTCAGTGCCACCACAAGGTGGGCGTAAACATCCAAATCAAGAAACTATTGATGTAGACACTTCAAAAATATTATTTATTTGTGGTGGTGCATTTGACGGTTTAGATGCCATTATTGGCCGTCGTGTTGAAAAGACAACTGGTATTGGTTTTTCTGCTACTGTTAAAGACAACAATAAAAAGAAAACCCTAACTGATTTATTTGAGCTTCTTCAGCCGGAAGATTTAATTAAGTTTGGCTTAATTCCAGAATTAGTAGGTCGCCTACCAGTGCAAACAGCATTGGGAGAATTGGATGAAGAGGCTTTGGTGCAGATTTTAACTGAGCCGAAAAATTCAGTTGTCAAACAATTCCAAGAAATTTTCAATCTGGAAGATGTTAAGCTAACCTTCAAAAAGTCAGCATTACTTGCAATTGCTAAATTAGCCATCACTCGTAAAACAGGCGCCAGAGGTTTAAGATCAATCCTAGAAGATTTATTACTCGACACTATGTTTGAATTGCCCTCTCTAGAAGGTGTATCTGAAGTGATTGTTGATAAAGATGTGGTTGAAAAAAAGAAAGAGCCTTTGATTGTTTATCAAACTAAATCTAAAGAAAAAGCAGCTAAAGAAGCTAGCTAACCCATCTAGAGTGACTTAATTGGAATTATTCGATCGTCAAAAAGACGCCGTAGGACAAGGTGAAAGAACCTTGTTGGTTTATGTTGAACTGCCTTCAACGCGCAATATCCACAATGCCAAATCTGAATTTAGAGAGTTAGCTGAATCTTCAGGCTTAGATATTGTTGAGGCTATTCAAGTTAATCGAAATTCGGCCAAAGCTCAATACTATATTGGTACAGGTAAGGTTGATGAAATTGCACAGATGGTTAAAGATCTTGAGCTTGATTTAGTTATTTTTTCGCCAGAATTATCCCCCTCCCAAGAGCGCAACCTTGAAAAAACTTTAGAATGTCAAGTGATGGATCGTACTGGTCTTATCCTTGATATTTTTGCATTGCGAGCAAATTCTTTTGAAGGAAAGCTGCAAGTTGAGCTAGCTCAACTTCGCCATTTATCAACTCGCTTAGTACGTGGTTGGACGCATCTAGAGCGTCAAAAAGGTGGTATTGGTATGCGTGGTCCAGGTGAGACCCAGCTAGAAACAGACAAACGATTGATCGCTGTACGTATTAAAAATATTACCAAACGATTAGATAAGGTGCATAAACAGCGTGATTTAGGCCGTAAATCACGGGTTAAAAATGAACTGCCAATGATTGCATTGGCGGGTTATACCAATGCTGGAAAGTCGACTTTATTTAACACTTTGACTGATGCAGGCGTATTTGCACACGATCAACTTTTTGCCACACTAGATTCAACTATTCGACGAGTTATATTGCCAGCCTCAGGCGAGGCCGTTATTGCCGATACAGTAGGTTTTATTCAAGATCTACCGCATGACCTGGTTGATGCTTTTAAATCCACACTAGAGGAAACAAAGCGCTCTAACGTACTACTGCATATTGTGGATGCAGCTGACGAATACAATGTTGAAAAAATTGGCCAAGTGGAAGAGATTGTCAATGAGATTGGGGCTAGTAAAATTCCAACTATCTTGGTGATGAATAAAATAGATTGTATTAAAAATTTTGAACCACGCTTAGATAGAGACGAATCTGGTAGAGTCTATCGTGTCTGGATCTCTAGTAAGACAGGCAAGGGCATTGATTTGTTATATCTGGCATTAGCAGAGCAGCTGAGTGGTATGATGACGCGTGCAAAGATAGAACTTGATGTGATGAGTGCCTATATTAGAAGTGAAATTCATAATATCGGCTATATCCACAACGAAAAGGTGGATGATTTTGGTCGTTGGATACTTGAAATTAACGTCACCCATCACTATCTATCTAAATTATTAAACAAAAAAGGTGTTAAGTTGTTATGGGAACAAAGCCCGAAATAGAAAAAATTGATTTAAGCACTGAAAATGTTCCATTATTGCCGCTTAGAGATGTGGTGGTATTTCCACATACAGTCATGCCATTATTTGTGGGCAGAGAAACGTCGATCAATGCTATTACCCAATCAATGGGTACCAATAAATACATCTTTCTAGTTACCCAAAAAGACGATAAAGTTGAAAACCCAGAGTACAGTGACCTTCATGAAGTTGGCACTTTGGCAACTATTTTGCAAATGCTGAAGCTGCCAGATGGCACAATCAAGGTTTTAGTAGAGGGTGTTAAGCGCGCTAAGGTTGAAGCAATTATTGAGCTGGATGACTATAGCGAAGTACAACTAAGCGAGTTATCTTTATCGACTGAAAATGAAACTGAAGTTGAAGCGATGATGAGACTAGCTTTAAGCAGTTTTGAAAAATACATTAAGCTCAATAAAAAGATTCCAGAAGAAGTCTTGAAAATGCTTAAAGATGTCAGTGATGTTGAGCGTTTTAGTGATGTTATTATTGCTAATTTGTCACTTAAAGTATCAGAAAAACAAACTTTATTAGGTGGTGAGAGTGCTCAGGATAGATTAGACAAAATCCTAACTGTTATTCAAAGTGAAATTGAAGTGCTTGATACCGAACACAAGATTCAATCACGCGTTCGTAAGCAGATGGAATCTAATCAGCGCGATTATTATCTGAATGAGCAGATGAAGTCAATTCAAAAAGAATTGGGCCAAGCAGAAGACGAAAATGAAATTGAAGATTTACAGCTAAGCATTAACAAAGCTAAAATGCCCAAAGCGGCTAAAGAAAAAGCACAAAGCGAATTAAAGAAATTATCGCGCATGTCTTCACAATCATCAGATGCTTCAATTATTCGTACTTATATTGAAAATTTATGTGATGTGCCTTGGAAGAAGAAAACCATCATCAATAAAGATCTTAAAAAGGCTCAAAAAATTCTTGATGACGATCATTATGGCTTGAATAAAGTTAAAGAGCGCATCTTAGAGCATTTAGCGATACAAACCCGTGTGACACACAATAAGGCAAATATTTTGTGTTTAGTTGGTCCTCCAGGTGTAGGTAAAACATCATTGGGTGAGTCTATTGCCAAAGCGGTTAATCGTAAATATGTGCGTATGGCTTTAGGCGGTGTGCGCGATGAAGCAGAAATTCGTGGCCACAGACGCACTTACATTGGCGCCATGCCTGGCTCCATTGTGCAAAAAATGCAAAAAATTAAAGTTAAGAATCCTTTATTTTTGCTAGATGAAATTGAAAAAATGGCTTCTGATTATCGTGGCGACCCATCTTCAGCAATGCTAGAGGTGTTAGATCCAGAGCAAAATCATACGTTTAACGATCATTATTTAGAAGTGGATTATGATTTGTCCCAAGTAATGTTTGTAGCTACGGCTAACTCACTTGATTTGCCACAGCCTTTGCTTGATCGAATGGAAATTATTGAGTTGTCTGGTTATACAGAAGATGAAAAATTGCAAATTGCCAAGCGTCATTTAATCAAACAAGCAATGAAAGATAATGGCGTCAAGTCAAGTGAAATTAGCTTTAAAGATTCGGCAATATTAGACATCATTCGTTATTACACGCGTGAAGCAGGTGTGCGTGGTTTAAATAGAACTATTAGTACTATTTGCCGTAAAGTAGTGAAAGAGGTGGTTTTAAAGAAGCGCAAGACCAAGGCTACTATTTCAGACAAAAATTTAGAAAAATACTTAGGCATTAAAAAATTCCGCTTTGGATTGGCTGAAGAAAATAACCAAGTGGGCGAAGTGACAGGACTTGCTTGGACATCAGTAGGCGGTGACTTACTAACCATTGAGGCAACAGCTTATAAAGGCAAAGGTAAGCTTAACTACACCGGTCAGTTGGGCGATGTAATGAAAGAATCAATCCAAGCTGCTATGAGTGTGGTGCGTACGCGTGCTAAAGAGCTTAATATTGCGGATGACTTCCAAGAGAAGCTTGATATTCATATTCATGTGCCAGATGGATCTACCCCCAAAGATGGCCCAAGTGCAGGTGCGGCGATGTGTACCGCGCTAGTTTCTGTACTAACAGGGCGCAAGGTGAAAGCAGATGTTGCCATGACAGGTGAGATTACACTTCGAGGTGAGGTAACTCCAATTGGCGGCCTTAAAGAGAAGATGCTCGCTGCATTGCGTGGTGGTATTAAAACCGTGATCATCCCTGATGACAATGAGCGTGAGCTTTCTGAAGTTCCTGAGAAGATTAAAAGTAAGCTGAACGTGATTAAGGTTAAGTGGATCGATGAAGTACTTGATATTGCACTAGAAAAATAATCAATAAAAAAGGCGCTTAAAGCGCCTTTTTTATTGGGTTTAGTGCGTACTAAGGTCTAATATAAGAATAACCTTGTTGTTGCAATGCACCAATACGAACCACACCGGAAGGTGTAATGCCCACACCATCGGTTAGTGTTGGAAAATGACCTTTCTTCTTCTTAAAGCCATTCATAGTATTTTGGCAAGCACTAAATTTAATATCGCTCATCGCCATCTTTTCGACACGACTCGAGTTTTTATTGCTAGTAGTTAGAATTCCCAAACCTGGACCATAAGCAACAATTTCAACATCGACATTATCTGCGCCAAAATGTTTTTGTAAATTGGCTGCATTATTGAGCACAATTTTTTGCGTTCTTGCATCATCTGTACTAATCTGTATGACAAATTTATTAGTTGCTGCATAAGCGTTAAAGCTTAACAATGCCAATGTGACAATGCTTAATAGTATCTTTTTCATGTGTTTCCCCTGATTTAATTGTTTTTTATTAAACTTATGTTTAACAGTTACGAATTATAAAGTAATAAAAAAAATATTAAATTGGTAGAGGTGCCAATAATGTTTTTTTAATCAGGCGGTGATTGCGTCGGGTTGTTTTCTGATTTTGGCATAGTAGAAGCCATCAAATTCATTATTGGGCAGTTGTTGTTTGCCAATGACTGTTTTCATGCCCCAATCTAAATCAATTTTAATTTCACTAGCATCGTCGTGACTATAAAGAAAATCAGCAATTTGAAGTTCGTTTTCAGCTTTAAGAATTGAACAAGTTGAGTAAAGCAGAATGCCACCAGGTTTTAACATTTGCCATAAGTTGTCTAGAATCTCAGCTTGCAAAGCTACCAAATTGGTAATATCTTTGGGCTTTCTTAATAGTTTGATATCAGGGTGACGGCGAATTACACCGGTGGCCGAGCAAGGTGCATCGAGCAGGATTTTGTCAAATTGTTTTTTATCCCACCAGTCTTGTTGCTGGGCATTGCCTTGAATAATTTCTATATTGTGAATGTTAAAGCGCTGTGCATTTTGCACTACTCGCTCTAGGCGTGTTTCATCGCTATCAAGAGCGATAATTTTTGCGTTTGGCGCAAGTTCAGATAAATGAGTGGTTTTGCCACCTGGCGCACTACATGCATCAAGAATTAAATCACTATCCTTTGGCTCTAACAAGGGTGCAGATAATTGCGCAGATGCATCCTGAATATAGCAAGACCCTGTTTCAAAATCAGGCAAATCATAAACACTCGTGGGTTTATCTAATACCAAGGCTTGTGGAGCAACCTCTACAAGCTTGCTGTTAATAGCTACTTGATTTAGAGATTGCTGATAATCTTGTGTTGAATATTTTGGATGAACGCGAATTGTCATCGGCGCTTGAGTGTTGTTCTGGTTAAAAATTTGTTCAAAATCACTTGGATAATTTTGTTTTATTTTTTTAACCATCCAGGTTGGATGCGAATAATGCGTTTGCGCCAATAACTTATCTTTGTTTCTATCGATTTGTCTTAAGATGGCATTAACCAAACCCTTTGCCCAGTCTTTGTTCAAATCTACAGCGACATTGACTGTTTCAAAAATACTGGCATGACTGGCTACATTAGAATGTAGGATTTGATAAGCGCCTAATAGCATTAGACAATGAATATCAAGATCTTCTTTTTTTAATGAATGCTCAAGTAGATCGGTAACAATGTCATTGAGTTGATGATAAAAACGTATCGTGCCAAAAACCATGGATTTAGCAAATGCATCATCTTGTTCTGGATATGCAAATGCAGATAAAGATTTTTTATCAAGAACAACAGAGCAAATTGCGTCTAAGGCTACAAGCCTAGCGTTATTAGTTGCCAAGTGTAGTTCGGATTTTTGTTAATAATTTTTCAGCAGGCATATAGCCAGGCAGGTGTGTGCCATCAGACAAGAAAATTGCTGGTGTGCCAGTTACACTTAATTGCTGAGAGATTTTCAGTTGCTTAGCTACTGGATTTTTGCATTTCTCTACATCAGGAATGCTGCGATCAATATTGTAATTATCCATGGCTTGATTGCGATCATCGGCGCACCAAATCTTTTGCATTTTTCCTTGTGCGGTTGGGTGTAGCGAGGCTAAAGGAGATGCTAGGTATTTTACACTTATACCTAAATCATTCATGCTATCTATTTCATGATGAAGTTTTTTACAATATGGGCAGTCGACATCGGTAAATACATGAACAATGTATTTTTCATCATTGGCGGGATAAATGATTTTATCAACATCATTGATAGTATCAATGAGTGATTGTTTAAGTTGCTTAACTTTATCACTAACACCCATGACTTGACGAATGCTTAAATCAACCACATCGCCTTGAATAAGAAAGCGCCCATCTTCTGATACCAGCATTGAATCAATTGGATTGTAGGTAGTGACTTCATAAACACCCTTGAAAGATGTTTTATTGATATCTTTGGCATCAATTTGGCCGAAGAATCTTTCTAAATTATTAATAATTTGAGTTTTATCTGCAAAAGAATTGGCAGAAAGTAAAGCGATAGTAATAAATAGTGTCTTAATCATGAGAAAAGATTGGAGTGATAAATGAATAAATTTTACCTTTTTAGGTAGAATATCGGGATTATATTTTTCAATGGATAAGATGATGAAATTTTCATTAATTGATACACCGATTCAAAATTTTGATGGCGACTGTGTGGTTGTTTTTACCAACTCAGAAGTGGCCGTTAGCGATTCGAATACTCAACAGCTAATTGAGCTGAACAATTTTGAATCAAAGCCAGGTGCTACGTTACTATTAAATTTGGTTGATGGATTTAAAGCAACTCAAGTGGTGGTTCTAGGTATGGGTGACTTGCCTAATACGGCTAAAAATTATATTAAAGCATTGACTTCTGCAAGTGGCGTTCTAAATACAATCAAATCAAAAAGTGTCATGATTGAGGCGCTTGACATTGATGGCTTTGATGAAAATTGGTCGCATAGAATGGCAGCTAGAGTATTGCAAAATGCTAATTATGAAATTCAACAAGTTGGCGTGGACAAAAAAGATGAATCAATTGAAAGTATTGCCATTCAATCTAGCCAAGATGATGCCCATGAAGTACTAAAAGGCCAGGCAATTGCTGATGGTATGTCATTAGCACGTCATTTAGGCGATTTGCCTTCTAATATTTGCACACCAACTTATTTGGCACAAACAGCGCAAGATTTAGCTAAAGAGTTTAATTTGGAATGTGAAGTACTAGAAGAGGCGGATATGGCTAAATTGGGTATGGGCTCATTGTTATCTGTATCTAAGGGTTCTATTGAGCCACCAAAGTTAATCAGCTTAAGCTACAAAGGTAACAGCACTGCTAAGCCAATTGTATTAGTGGGCAAAGGTGTTACGTTTGATAGTGGTGGAATTTCACTTAAACCTGGTGCAGGTATGGATGAAATGAAATATGACATGTGTGGCGCTGCCTCGGTATTGGGTGCTATGCGTACAATTGCACAATTACAACCAAAGGTCAATTTAACCATCGTGGTGCCAACAGTTGAAAATATGCCAGCTCACAACGCCTCAAAACCAGGTGATGTAGTCACAAGCATGTCAGGCCAAACCATTGAAATTTTAAATACGGATGCTGAAGGGCGTTTGATTTTGTGTGATGCACTAACTTATGTTGAAAAATTTAATCCTGAAGTGGTGATCGATACAGCAACCTTAACCGGTGCAGTGATTGTTGCACTAGGAAAGCATCATTGCGGCTTGATGGCGAACGATCAAGATTTGGCTAATGATTTGCTAGCTGCTGGTAGAGCTTCATTAGATAGCGCTTGGCAGTTGCCACTTGATGATGAGTATGATGAATTGTTAAAGTCAAATTTTGCTGATATGGGTAATATTGGCGGACGTGAAGCCGGTACAGTGACAGCAGCATGTTTCTTAGCACGATATACTCAAGGTTACCGTTGGGCGCATTTAGATATTGCGGGTACGGCTTGGGTAAGTGGCGCTAAAAAAGGCGCAACAGGGCGCCCTGTACCATTGTTAACACAGTATGTTTTAGATCAAGCCAATTAAGGAGAAATTATGTCAAATTTTGAAAATGTGACGGTTGTAAAAGAAGCGAATATTTATTTTGACGGCAAGGTAACTTCACGTGTTGTAAATTTTGCTGATGGTAGCAAGAAGACACTTGGCATTATGATGCCGGGTGAATATGAATTTGGTACGGATGATAATGAGCTAATGGAAATTCAAGCAGGTGAGATGGATGTCTTACTTCCTGATGCTAGTGAATGGCAAACATACACTAAAGGCACTTCTTTTGAAGTGCCTAAAAACGCTAGCTTTAAATTAAACGTTAAAGAAGTGACTGATTATTGTTGTTCTTACTGGTAAAAAAATTGGCAAGTTCAAGTCTTGCATTAGCCATCTTGATCTAGCCAAACACCTAGGCCTTGGGCGCATATCTCTAAGTCACCTTTAAATAGTTTGATTTGCTTTACCTCATCAAGTGCTACACCATGCTTAGTGGCAATATCAAGTAGATAGCTTAGTAGCGACTCCTTGATGGTCTTATGGCGATTGTCGCTCGTTTTATGTGCTTTGGCAATATCAACAAAACCATTAATATGCTGTATGAGCATCTTGGCTGAATCTTGGTTAAATTCAATTTGATTGAAATGGGTTAAATAAGCCACTTTTGGTTTGAGTGTCATTAGCTTGTTAATTGTATTAATCCAGACTGCAGGGTCAAATTGTATTGGTGTGGTAGGTGGAAAAATTAACGGGCCTTGCTCTGTATCAAATTCTCGATAACTAACACCTAGCGTATCACCAGAAAAAATACCTTGAGAGGCTTCATCCCAAATGCATAAATGATGTCTGGCATGTCCCGGTGTATCGATAAATTTTAAAATTCTACCACCAAGACTGAGTGTATCGCCTTCTTGTTTGATGATAACCTTATCTTTTGGTGCAGGAATTAAATCGCCCAAAAACTGCTTAAAGAATAATTCACCATATACACCAATCACACCAGCGCGCAATTTAGATGGATCAATCAGGTGATGTGCGCCACGCCCATGTACGTAAATATTCGCATTTGGTAAATGCTTTAACAATTCACCTGCGCCGCCTGCATGATCTAAATGGATGTGAGTAAGGATAATGTAATCAACTGATTCTCGGCTAATATTTTTAGCCTCTAGAGTGGCCAGAAGAGTGGGCACAGATAAATAACAGCCAGTATCTATAAAGGCAGCTCGACCGTTATTCTCTATCAAATACGCAGCCACAAAATCCTTACGCATGTGCTGCGTATCAATGCAAGTAATGTTAAATTCTAACTCGTGATAAATTGCTTTCATGGGCTTATTTTAGAGCAAAAAAAACCGCCTAGATAGGCGGTTTTTATAACGATTGTTGCTAATGATTTAGAAGTCGCCTTCTGCACCACCTACTTGAATCGCTGTAATTACACGCTGAACTTCTAATGCCTTCTCTAATAAGAAGTCAGGTAGAGGTGCACCGCCATAAATCATTGCATTCATGTCAAGTGTGTATAACCATCTTTGACCTTCTTGATCTTCGATTAGAGCTAGTCGACAAGGTAAGTACGCTGAGAATGCGTCTGAATGATCAATCATAGTCATGGCTGTACGAGGTGAGCAGTATTGGTAGATTTTAAGGAATCTTTGCTTTTCACCAGTTTGTAACTCAACCATTTCAGATAATGGCAACATGCCAACAGAGCGAATACCTTCAGCTGTTGCAATACTTTCCATTGCTTCTTCAACATCTGAATTTGAAACATCGTCAGCAACCGGGATACGAACAACAGATGCCATAGTGATATCACCTGTATCTAATAATTTGTTCGTCATTGGCATGTAAACTTTTGACATTGAATCTGGATGTAATTTTGGCGATACCATTTCACTGATCACTTTACTAGTTACACCGTATTGTGCTTGAAGTGATACACCATAATATACTGCAATTGCACCGATTATGATTAACACCCATTTGATTGCATTAATAATTCCGCTCATCTTCCCTCTCCTTTTTCGTTTGTTAGTTAAATTGTTTCAACCACAAGATTTTATCACTATAAATTTTTTTATGGT
>CAJVCJ010000019.1 GCA_910595855.1 Candidatus Thioglobus vulcanius
TCCGTGCGAGCTTCTGACCCAAAGTCAAAACCTTCTATTTGTTTTTTAATTAAATCACTAATTTCGCTGGCGTTTAATTGCATAACTCTTCCTTTTATATAAATTTATAATTAATGTGTTGATAGACGTAAGTTAAGCTCGTCTGTTCGAGCTTTGATTGATAAATCAATCACTTTGTCTCCTAGTTTTATAATCAGACCGCCAACCAGCGACTCATCAATAGTTGTTTCTATACTAACAGTGGTGTTGTATTTTTCACCAAGATCTTTAACGATTTTTTTCTCTTCAGTAGCCGTCAATTTATAAGCACTAATCACGTTGAACGCTTTAGCATCGTCAAAAGAATTTGATCGATCTTCAAACAAAGACAAAATACTTGGTAATGCTGCAGCTCGATCGTTTGCCAAAATTAATGATAAAAATTCATTTTCTTTGGTGTGTAATTTACGATTAACTACAGTTGCAACTAAACTTTGTATTGCATTACTTTTATCTTCTTTTGTGGCGCTTGGCGAATCTAGATAAGTCTGCATTTGCTCATCTTCTACTAAAGTAGCAGAAGCCTCTAAAACAGCCTTCCAGTCGTCATGTGATTTATCTTGCTGTGCAATTGCAAATACTGCATTTGCATAAGGCTTAGCGATTGTAACTAATTCCATAATCAGCCGCTATAACGTTTGAGACAATTTAGCTAGCATGTCTTTATGAGTTTTACTATCTACTTCTTTAGATAAAACAGCATTAACACCTTGCATTACTAATCCTGAAACTTGCTCTTGAAGCTCATTGCGTACACGAGCCTTATCTTGCTCAAGCTCTGCAGTTGCTTGCGCCTTCACCTTGTCCGCCGCTTGAACCGCAACATCTTTAGCTTCTTCAACCATATTAGATGCCTGCTTGGAAGCGTTAGCAATAATCTCTGCCGCTTGATCTTTAGACTGGCTGATTAACTCTTGTGCTCTTTGTTCAGCTTCTGCTTGTTCAGATAAACCACGTTCCGCTGCAAGTAAGCCAGCTTCGATGCGCTTCTGGCGCTCTTCCATGGCCGCAATCAGCGGAGGCCAAACGTACTGTTTGACCATATAGATAAAAATGAAAAATGCAATTGATTGACCAATTAATGTAGCATTTATATTCATGAGGGCTTACCTTTACTTAAGAATTAAAAAACGTTAAAACAGCTTATGCTACAGCGAATAGTACGTATAGACCTAGACCAACAGCAATCATTGGTACCGCATCTACAAGACCCATGAAAATAAAGAACTGGGTTCTTAGCATTGGAATTAACTCTGGTTGACGTGCAGCACCTTCTAGTACTTTAGCACCCAACAGGCCAATACCGATCGCTGCACCTAATGCACCCATACCCATCATAATACTGCCTGCTACATATAAAATTGCGCTTGTTTCATCCATCTTACTTCTCCTGTGATATTAAATAAAAATTAAAAATTAAAAATTAGTGTTCGTTGTCGTGAGCCATGTCCATGTACACGATCGTTAGTGTCATGAAAATAAAGGCTTGTAAAGTAATAATCAAGATGTGGAACAACGCCCAACCAACTTGTAATAAACCACCAAATACACCAAATCCAATGCCTACGCTATACATAATAGCAATTAGGATAAAGATAATCTCACCAGCGTACATGTTGCCGAACAATCTTAATGCTAATGAAATTGGCTTAGAAATTAAAGCAACACCTTCTAGTAATAGATTCGCAGGTAAGCCCCACTTACCAAACGGGTGAAACAATATTTCTGCAAAAAATCCGCCTAAGCCTTTATGCTTAATGCTGTAGTAGACAATCAAGATAAAGATTGAAATTGCCATACCAAAAGTAATGTTTGGATCTGTTGATGGCACCACTTTAAAGAAGGCCGAATGTGGATCTCCACCCATTGCTTCAACTGACATTGCTGCTATTTGTGGCAACCAGTCAACTGCAATAAGATCCATCGCATTCATTAAGAAGATCCAAGCAAAAATAGTTAGTGCCATTGGTGCTACGAGTTTATTTTTGTGTTTGAATGAATCACGAACACTGAAATCAATAAATTCAATGACCATTTCAATGAAGTTTTGAAATCCTGAAGGAACGCCTGTTGTTGCTTTTTTGCCCGCCGAACGGAAAACAACATAAAAGATTAAACCGGTTACTAGCGACCAGAACATAGAGTCTACATTCAGCGACCAAAATCCCATGCTTGCAGCCTGCTCAGCAGTATGCGCAAATTGCCACTGTCCATCTACTTGACCATAAGTTAGGTTCTGTAGATGGTGCTTAATATATTCTGAAGATGTTATAGTTTCAACTGACATTTTTGTAAAAAGTGACGCCCAAATTAATTAAAAAAAAACTAACCACAATACTCAATGGATCAAATTGCATCATAGCAAATACCAACAATATACCAACTAGCATAAGCCTTTCTATTAATGAAATCCTGGCCAAATTAACTACTTGCTTAGGATCTATAATATTCTTATTTTCAAGTTGACGCATGCGCCAATAAAGTAAGCTTTGATTTATTACTGCAATCAAAGCGCCAATTGCTATATCCATAAAGTGGTAAATTATATACGATAAATAAAAATGTATTTTATTAAAATCTATTTCTTTTGCTCTATTTTTATATCTCTTTGTATATATATTAGCTTGCTATTATGCACTTGACAAAAATATATTTTAACTAAATAATGGTCGCGTTTTGAACTAATACTATTCAGGGGAGAGTATATGGCAAATGTTGTTGTTATAGGTGCAAGTACGGGTGGATTACCATTCGCATATGATATTAAAAAAACGTTAGGTGAAGGCCATCAAGTGACTGTCATTTCTAACAATCCAAATTTTAATTTTATTCCCTCAAATCCATGGTTGGCCGTTGGCTGGCGTAGAGAAGATGATATAAGCTTCGAGCTTAGACCCCATCTTGCTCGTAAAGATATCAATCTTATTGTTGGCGAAGCAACTGAAATTAAGCCTAATGACAATCAAGTAATGGTTGGTGATCAAACCGTTGATTATGACTATTTAGTATTAGCAACTGGCCCAAAATTAGCCTTTGAAGAAATCGAAGGCTTGGGGCCTGATGGGCACACCGTTTCTATCTGTACTACAGCACATGCGAAAATTGCCTCTAAAGAATGGGAGATCTTCTGCAAAAATGGCGGCGGTCCAATCGCCGTAGGTGCAGTTCAAGGCGCCTCTTGCTTTGGTCCGGCCTATGAGTTTGCTTGCATTATGGATACAGATCTTAAAAAACGTGGCATTCGCGATAAATGCCCAATTACATTTATTACTGCCGAACCTTATATTGGCCATCTTGGCTTGGGCGGTGTTGGTGACTCCAAGGGTTTGCTTGAATCTGAATTTAGACAGAGACATATTAAGTGGATTACAAATTCAGTTGTAACATCGGTTACCGCCGATACGGTCAACGTTGACGAAGTAAACGATGAAGGAAAAACCATTAAGTCTCACGAAGTGCCAACCATGCTCACTATGATGTTACCAGCCTTCAAAGGTGTTGATACCGTTGCAAAATTAGCGGAGGTAGACGCTGGCTTTGTTAATCCTCGTGGATTTGTTATGGTTAACGATTATCAACAATCTCCAGTTAAGGAAAACATTTTTTCAGTAGGTGTTAATATTGCTATTCCACCTGTTGAAGCAACACCTGTTATGTGTGGCACACCAAAAACTGGCTATATGATTGAATCAATGGTGACTGCAGTGGTACACAATATCAAGGATATGATTGCCGGCAGAGCCCCTTCTAACATTCCAACTTGGAATGCTGTTTGTATTGCAGATATGGGCGATACAGGTGCAGCGTTTGTTGCTATGCCGCAAATTCCACCGAGAAATGTAACCTGGGCGAAAAAGGGAAAAATGATGCATTTGGCCAAAATTGCTTTTGAAAAGTTCTTTATTCGCAATATGAAAACTGGCAACCCAGAGCCTGCTTATCAAAAATATATCTTTAAAATGCTCGGCATTGAACGACTTAAGAAATAATAGCTTGTTGGAAAAAGTCGCGAAAGCGGCTTTTTTTTATAGATAATTATAGCGCTCGACTACTTGCAATCATTTCTTCGGCAGCGTTTCTAGTTTTTTCAGTAATACTTGATCCGCCTAATATACGCGCCACCTCATCAACCCTTTGAGCCTCTGAAAGCTGTCCAACTGTTGTTTGTGCGCCTTCTTGATTTTGAGATTTACTCACACACAAATGTTGATGCCCAAAAGCGGCCACTTGCGCCAAATGTGTAATGCAAAGAATTTGATATTTACCAGCTAACTCTTGTAGTTTTCTACCAACCACTTCGGCCACTGAGCCACTAATACCTACATCGACTTCATCAAAAATGAGGGTTGGTGTGTGCTCGTTATTATTTCCAACCACTGAAATGGCTAATGATATGCGTGACAATTCACCGCCAGAAGCCACTTTTTTCAGTGGATTAAAATCTTGTCCCATATTAGTTTTAACTAAAAAATCAACACTTTCATTTCCATTCAAATGCACGCCATCAATTTTTTGATCAAGACCAACCTTGAACTCACTACCCGGCATGCCTAATTCTTGCATAGCATTAGTAACCAGTTGTGACAATACTTGCGCTTTTTTAGCTCGAGATTTGGATAATGCCTGCGCTTTAATTTGATAACGCTCGGCAATTGAATTTAGCTGCTGATTCATTTGTTCAATTGAGCCAGCGCCGCCGCCAATATCATTAAGCTTTTGCTCTATCTGATCACGCGCTGTTAACAGCGCTTCAATTTGACAATTATGCTTTCTACCTAGGCCGTACAATTCAGAGATTCTCTCTTCGATTTCTTCAGCACTTTGGTCGTCAGATGACAGCTTGCTTAAATATTGAGTTATCTCATAAATAGCTTCTTGAGATTGTAATTGGGCAGAATTGATTAGATCAAATCCAGTTTGTAATTTTTCATCTATCTCTAATGCTTCGGCCAGTTGTGCATTCAAAGTCAGTAGTTGTGAATTAACACCCGATTCTACCTCTAGCTGGCTCAAAACATTTGAAACTTTTTCTACAATTAGTTGTGCATTAGCGCTAATTTTAAAATCTGCCTCAATTGTATCAAGCTCAGCTTGATTAAGCATGGCACCATCAAGCTCTTCAAGCTGATGAGTATAAAGCGCTTGCTGCTGCTCAATAATATCCTGATTATCCGCTAATTGTTTTATCTTATCATTTAGGTTTTTATATTCTCTAACAATAGCATTTATTGCGTTTTTGTCATCCTCAAGCTGAGCAAATCCATCTAGCAATAGTAACTGCTGATCGGCACGTAAAAGTAATTGATGTTCATTTTGACCATGCATGTCAATTAACAAATCACCCAATGTTCGCATTATCGATAAAGGCGTAGCACTGCCATTAATAAAGGCTTTAGAGCGACCATCACTACTAATAACGCGGCGCAAAATACACTCGCCATCATCTTCGAGAGACTGTTCTTTCAAAAAATCTTGAACTATTTTGTTATTAATGACTGAAAAAGCAGCACTAACATCTGCCTTATCTTTGCCGTAGCGTACTAGGTTAGAATCTGCACGCACGCCTAGCACCAAACTAAGGGCTTGTAATAAAATTGATTTTCCCGCACCTGTTTCACCTGTGACAGCACTCATGCCAGACTCAAAAGACAGGTCTAGCTTTTCAACAACGGCTAAATTTTTAACAGATAACTGCGATAACATTATTTATAGAGGCCTTATGAAAGCTTCGATCCCCAATGTAATTTTGAGCGAATAATCTCAAAATAATCATAATCTTGCGGATGCAACAAATGAATAAAGCTACCATGTTGACGCACACAAATCTCTTGGCCGGGCGCAACTGGGTAGGAAGTTTGACCGTCAATATGAATACTAACACCCTCACTATCGTCTTTAATACGTACAACAATCTCACTGCCACCCGGCACTAATAATGGTCGATGACTCATGGTGTGTGGGCAAATTGAAACCAAACCAATTGCGTTAACGCCTGGATGCATAATTGGACCGCCACTTGATAATGCATACGCAGTAGAGCCAGTAGGCGTGGTAATAATTAAGCCATCAGCTCGCTGATTATTCACAAACTTATTGTCAATATAAACATCAAATTCAATCATCTTTAGTGCGTCTTGTCGGTTGATTACAACATCATTAAGCGCAACACTTTGGTAAACAATTTGACCCTCTTGCTCCACTTGGCAAGATAATAAACAGCGCTCTTCTTTGGTGTATTTACCCTTTAAGACTTTTGAGACTATGTCAAACATTTGTCCTACAGACACATCCGCCAAAAATCCGAGACGGCCAAGATTGATACCTAAAATAGGAATATTGTTATCAACAAATGTACGGGCAGTATTTAAAATAGATCCATCGCCACCCACAACAATAATCAAATCTGCCTGCTCAGCAATTAAGGCGCTATCATCAACTACACCAACTCCTTGATCTTCTAAAAATTCACGCAATTCAGCCGCCGTACCTTTACTAACAGGATCAAAAGGTTTGCTAATAATACCGATTGTATTAAACATAATAATAATTACCAATAAATAACGCTTGAATTCTTTAAAATAGCCACTATATAACCAGCTAATATCTAGCTACAAATATACATTAATTGGACAACAAGATGACAAAAAAGCAAGACGAAGGACAAAGCGTTGAAAATATTGAAGATGAAAACATTGAGACGACTGAACAAGAGACGCCAGAAAGCGACCTACAAACACAATTAGAAGAGGCGCAAAAATCTACCAAAGACAATTGGGATAAAGTATTACGCGCACAAGCTGAAATGGAAAACTTAAGACGTCGCAATGCTAAAGATCTTGAAAATGCACATAAATTTGCATTAGATGGCTTTGTCAAGGCGCTACTTGAAGTTAAAGACTCTCTCACTATGGGTTTAAAAACTGCAAGGGACGACAACGCCTCAATTGAAGGCATTACTGAAGGCCTGGAAATGACAGATAAAGTTTTTCTATCTACTTTAGAAAAATTTGGCGTTGAAACGATTAATCCTGCGGGAGAACCTTTCAACCCTGAGTTTCACGAGGCAGTAACAATGATTCCTATGCCTGACAATGAATCTAACTCTGTGCTAGAAGTGATACAAGTTGGCTTCAGTCTTAATGGTCGCCTAGTTCGCCCAGCAATGGTAGTCGTCGTTCAATAAGTTATTTTAAATTAGCCACACCCAGCTCCATACTTGGAAATATTATCTTCAAAACTTGCTTAAATTTAGAAAAATTTAACGAATACAAGAATAAATCATATAAATAGCTTTAAAAATAAGGAATTACTGCTTAAAATTCAATTTTTTTACATAAATATAGCTTAAAACAAATATTTTTATGTCAAAAACAGTGAATTTACCCTTAAATTACCCTGCTACGATAAGGCTAATTCAATTTTTTGGAAATTTACCAATAAGGCTTTTTAAGTCCGAAATTAAACGCTGCATTAATATTGCACAATTTATGATATAATTTTTGCTCAATTTTGACCTCAATTTTAAAAAATGAGGTTGGATTTTTTATTAACATTTTTCAAGGAAACATTATGAAGCTTATTCTTTTAGGTGCACCTGGTGCAGGCAAAGGTACTGTTGCAAAATTACTAACCAAAATTGATGGTTCAGTTCAAATTTCAACAGGCGATATTTTACGTGGCGCAGTAGCAGCTGGTACAGAGCTAGGCAAGCAGGCACAAGCAGCAATGAAAGCTGGTGATTTAGTCTCTGACGATTTAATCATGGGCATTATGGAAGAGCGCCTTCAAGAAGACGATTGCAAATCTGGCTATTTATTAGACGGCTTTCCACGCACAATTCCACAAGCAGAAGCTTTAAAAGCACTACTTGAAAAAATGGGCGAAAAGCTTGACGCTGCAGTTGAAATCGACGTTCCTAAAGATGTAATTCTTGATCGTTTAACAACGCGTCGTACTTGTGAAGATTGTGGTGCAATCTACAATGTTAAATCTAACCCGACAAAAGTAGACGGCGTATGTGACAAATGTGGCGGTGCTGCAGTTCAACGTGAAGATGAAACTGAAGAAGCAATCAGCAACCGTTTGAACGTTTATAACGACCAAACAGCTCCTCTAGTTGGCTTCTACAAAGAAGAAGGCTTGTTATTATCTGTTGATGCAACTTCATCTCAATCGGTGCTTGATGCTATTCAAGCAAGAATCGGCTAATAATTACTTTCTATTTGCTAGCCAAATAGACACAGTAGGCTTAAAACCTCAAGCGTAAAAGCGCTTGGGGTTTTTTATTGCTTGTTTGTATAGTCTGATATCACTTATAATTACCATAATCATTGTGAGGAGAGATTTCATGAAGCGTATTTTATTGCCTTTATTTTTGCTGTTATTTTCAACTTTTACCCAAGCGGAAGGCGAGCTTTTACCTGCTGACGAAGCTTTTGCTTTTAAAGCAAAAGTTGTTAATGATGAAATCATCCTAAGCTGGGATATTGCCGAGGGCTATTACCTTTATAAAGAAAAAATTAAAATTTCAAGTGATTTTTCAACAAGCCTTGGTGTGGCAAAATTCCCCCCTGCTAAAATTAAAAATGATGAATTTTTTGGCAAAATTGGCGTTTATCGTCACAACGTAAAAGTAGCCATCCCCATACTGAAGGGCGAGGCAAAATCATTGTTATTAAATATTACGTTTCAAGGCTGTGCTGATTTAGGTGTTTGCTATCCACCAATTACCAAAACTGCAGCGCTAGATATTAGCACCATGCAGTCACCCTCTATTGTCGACAATGCCCTTGATTTTTTCTCACAAGCTAAAGAAAGCACTCAATCTGTCATTGAAAAAATAACACCAATCTCTGATGAGCCTTTAGCTGCCGATAAAGCATTTAAATTTTCAGTCGATATACTTGATGCAAAAACTTTATTAATTGCCTGGGATATACATCCTGAATATTACCTTTACCATGATAAATTCTTTATTAATGTCAAAGGCGCTGATATTGGCAACGTTAACTTTCCTAAAGGAAAAATTAAGGATGACCCTTTGTTTGGCAAGGTGCAAATTCACAAAGGGAAATTAGCTGTTGAAATACCCTTGCTTAATATTAGCAGTCAAAATATTACCTTTACGGCCAAATATCAAGGCTGCTGGACAGGGGGTATTTGCTACCCACCACAAGAAAAATATATAGATTTGGTGTTGCCAGTACAAGGTGCAATTAGCACATCAATCATAACACAGGGTGTGCCAAAAATACCTAACCAACCAAGTGTTGAGCTAAATGAAACAGATAAAATCGCCGCCTTACTTCAACAGGACAATCTGTTCTGGATATTAGTTAGCTTCTTTGGCTTTGGCTTGTTATTATCTCTAACGCCATGCGTATTCCCAATGATTCCAATTTTGTCAGGCATTATCGTTGGCCAAAAAGGCGAGGTTACAACTCGTAAAGCGCTTATTATGTCGATTGTTTTTGTTTTGGCAATGAGTGTGACTTATTCAATTGCTGGTATTCTTGCTGGCTATTTTGGCGAAAACCTACAAGTTTTATTCCAAACGCCTTGGATACTGGTGGTATTTAGCCTAATTTTTGTAGCCTTAGCCTTCTCTATGTTTGGCTATTACGACATTCAATTACCGTCTAGCCTACAAAGCAAAATCGCCAATATAAGTCACAAACAAGAGGGTGGTCATTTAATCGGTGTTGCAATTATGGGTTTCTTATCTGCATTAATTGTAGGTCCGTGCGTTGCACCACCACTGGCTGGTGCCTTAATCTATATTGGCCAAAGTGGCGATGCGCTACTTGGCGGCTTGTCATTATTTGTAATGAGCCTAGGAATGGGTGTGCCGCTAATCCTAATTGGTGCTGGCGTGTCTAAATTACCACGTGCTGGCGGCTGGATGGACAACGTGAAATACGTTTTTGGTATTCTGATGCTTGCAGTTGCAATTTGGCTACTTGATCGTATCATTTCTGAAGTGGTGTCATTGATTCTATGGGCAGCATTATTTAGCATTGCCCCAATCGCTATGGGCGTTCTGAACAAGCTAGGTGATACGCCAAATGCTTGGTTAAGAATCTTTAAGGCCATTGGTTTATTGATTATGTTCTACGGTATTTTACTTTGGGGTTTGGTAGCTCGTGGTGGTGGTGACATGCTAGCACCATTATCAGGCTGGGGCGCATCCAACACTCAAGTTCAGCAAGTTCACGTTCAATTTGAGAAAATAAAAAGTATTGAAGATTTAGATAGGGTGTTAGTTCGCTCACAAAAAAACAATCAAATTGTAATGCTTGATTTTTATGCCGATTGGTGTATCTCTTGTAAAGAGCTTGAGCGCTTCGTGTTTTCTAATACTGTTGTAGTTGATGCCATGAAAAATGTCATTGCTTTGCAGGCTGATGTTACTGACAACGATGCAGTTGATAAAGCATTGATGGTCAAGTTTAATATTATTGGTCCACCGGGAATCTTATTCTTTAAAGATGGTGTTGAGCATCGTGGGCAACGTATTGTTGGTGAAATCAACGCACAAGGTTATCTTGAGCACCTGAATAACGTCAAATAAACGTAAAACTTAGTCGCTAAAATCCTATCAAAAACGATTAACATGCATGATGTTGGTGGTAAAATCAGACTTATTTGAAACTTGTTATTAGCGCTATGGATATCTTATTGCTCAATGGTCCAAATCTAAATATGCTCGGTACGCGTGAACCAGATCTTTATGGTGCGCAGACACTGGATGACATTGTTAACAACTTAACACAATTGGCTGCAGATGCTGGCTTCAACCTTGAGCATCATCAGGATAATGCCGAAGCTGGATTAATTGAAAAAATCCATGCAGCGGCTAACAGCGCAACAAAATACATTATTATTAATCCAGCAGCCTTTACCCATACATCCGTTGCATTGCGTGATGCGTTATTGGCTGTTGGCATTGAATTTACTGAAATACACTTATCTAACGTTTATAAGCGTGAAGACTTTCGTAAAAAATCTTATTTTTCAGACATTGCGCAAGGGGTGATTTCTGGCTTTGGCGCTCAAGGCTACGAATTCGCATTAAGTGCTGCAATCAAACACATTAAATCAAAGGGGTAGAAAACATGGATATTCGCAAAGTAAAAAAATTAATGGAATTGCTAGAACAATCTGGCATGGCAGAAATCGAGATTAATGAAGGTGAAGAGTCGGTTCGTATCTCGCGCTATGGCAATGCACCTATGGCTGCCCCTGTTGCTATGGCTGCCCCTGTTGCTATGGCTGCCCCTGTTGCAGCTGCCGATTCCGCAGTTGCTGATGCACCAGTAACTATTGACGGCCACCCGATCAGCTCTCCAATGGTAGGAACTTTCTACGGTTCAGCATCACCAACAACTGATGCGTTTGTTTCAATTGGTCAGCATGTTAACCAAGGTGATACAATCTGTATCGTTGAAGCAATGAAGATCATGAATCAAATTGAAGCAGATCAATCAGGTACTGTAACTGAAATCTTATGCAAAGATGGCGATGCTATTGAATTTGGCCAAACGCTTGTTGTTATTCAATGATTGCCTTAAATAAAATTCAAAAAGTTCTAATTGCTAATCGCGGTGAAATTGCGCTTAGAATTTTAAGAGCATGTAGAGAGCTTGGTATTAAAACCGTTGCCGTCTATTCAACGGCAGATAAAGATCTTAAACATGTACGATTAGCTGACGAAGCTGTTTGTATCGGCCCACCCTCTTCGGTTGATAGCTATTTAAATATCCCTGCACTGATTTCAGCGGCGGAAGTCACTCATGCAGATGCCATTCACCCTGGCTATGGGTTTTTATCAGAAAGCGCTGACTTTGCACAACGTGTTGAAGAGAGTGGCTTTATTTTTATTGGACCACATGCGCAAAATATTCGCGTCATGGGTGATAAAGTAGCTGCTATCGAAGCCATGCAAAAATCTGGCGTACCTTGTGTTCCGGGCTCAGATGGCGCTCTAGGCGAAAATCCAATTAAAAATATGGAGATTGCTCGAAATATTGGCTTGCCAATTATTATCAAGGCATCTGGTGGTGGTGGTGGTCGTGGCATGCAAGTAGTAGAAAATGAATCTGACTTGATTGCTGCTATCGAACTTGCCAAAAGTGAAGGACTGAGCTTTTTCGGCAATGCAGAAGTTTACATGGAGAAGTTTTTAACCACGCCACGTCATGTTGAAATTCAAATTTTGGCCGACGAGCACGGCAATGCAGTGCACCTTGGTGAGCGTGATTGCTCTATGCAACGTCGCCATCAAAAAGTAGTGGAAGAGGCGCCTGCTCCAGGTATCACACCAGAATTACGCAATGAAATTGGTAAAGTGTGTGCTGATGCTTGTAAGGCGATTAACTATCGTGGCGCAGGTACGTTTGAATTCTTGTTTGAAAATAATGAATTTTATTTCATTGAAATGAATACCCGTGTACAAGTTGAGCATCCCGTTACTGAGATGATTACTGGAATCGATATTGTACGTGAGCAAATTTTAATTGCTGACGGACAAGAGTTATCCTTTACTCAAGATGATGTGGTGATTAAAGGCCATGCAGTTGAATGTCGTATTAATGCCGAAGATCCTAACAACTTTATGCCGTCTCCAGGCAAGATTACCCAATACCATGTGGCTGGTGGATTAGGCGTTCGCGTTGATTCACATGTTTACAATGGCTACACGGTGCCACCGCATTACGATTCAATGATTGGCAAATTAATCACTTATTCAGATACGCGCCTTGGAGCGATTATCAAGATGCAAAATGCATTAAGCGAAATGGTCATTGACGGCATCAAAACTAATATCCCTTTACAAGCACGCATCATGGAGGATGAGGTGTTTCAAAAAGGCGGCATGAATATTCATTATCTTGAAAAGATGCTTGGCGACTCACACTAACCTTTAAAAAAAATATGACGATTAAAGCAGGCATTATTGGTGGCACCGGCTATACCGGAATTGAGCTACTGAGATTACTTCATAACCACAAAGGTGTGGAAGTAATCGCTATCAGCTCTCGCTCGGAAGCAGGTCAATCAATTGGTGAATTCTTTCCATCATTAGCAGGCCAAACGCAGTTAAGATTCACCGCACCTGATGACAAAATTCTAGATGAATGTGATGTGATTTTCTTTGCAACACCACATGGTGTTGCAATGAAAACGGCTGGTGATTTTATCAAAAAAAGCATTAAGGTGATTGACTTGGGCCCAGATTTTCGTCTGCGCGATAAAGACGAATACGCACAATGGTATGGCTTGGATAATTTCCAAGACGATTTACTTGCCTCATCGGTATACGGCCTTTCTGAAATCAACCGTGCACAAATTAAAGATGCTCAGTTAATTGGAAACCCTGGTTGCTTTCCAACTACAGTTTTATTAGCACTTAAACCTTTGATTGAAAATAAATTGATCGATTTATCATCTATTATTGTTGATTCAAAAACTGGTGTTAGCGGTGCAGGACGTGGCGCAAACCAAGCGATGCTATTATGTGAAACTAGTGAGTCTGTTAAGGCCTATGGTATAAGTGGCCATCGTCACTATCCAGAAATTAAACAAGAGTTAAGCTTACTGGCAGGCGGCAAACCCATTGGGCTAACTTTCATTCCACATCTGGTACCAATGATTCGCGGCATGGAATCCACAATTTATGTGGACTTATTAGATACCGATGCTGATGTACAATCAATCCTTGAAAATGCCTATAAAGATGAGCACTTTGTTACCGTTCTTGGTGCGGGTGTTATTCCTGCAACACGAAACGTTAAATCGAGCAATTTCTGTCAAATTGCTGCACAAAAAACAGTTGGCGGAAAACTGGTCGTAACCTCTGTTATTGATAATTTGGTCAAAGGAGCTTCTGGTCAGGCAATTCAAAATATGAATATTATGTTTGGCCTAGATGAAAAATCTGGCCTATCATCCATTGGCTTACTGCCTTAAATATTAGGAGACATTATGTCGGAAGTATTAGAACAAGCAGATATTATTTTTAGCGATAGTGCTGCTAAAAAAGTTTCAACATTAATCGAAGAAGAAAAAAACAACAATTTACGTCTACGTGTTTATATTACAGGTGGTGGCTGCTCTGGATTCTCTTACGGCTTTACTTTTGATGAGGAGCATAAAGAAGGTGACTCAGGTGTTGAAAAAAACGGTGTACAGCTAGTTGTAGATCCAATGAGTTATCAGTATTTAATAGGTGCAACCGTTGACTACCTTGAAGATTTACAAGGTGCTCGTTTTATTATTCACAATCCAAACGCCAAAACCACGTGTGGTTGCGGATCATCTTTCTCAGTATAAACACCCGCTCACATTATGATTGAATATATACCAGGGTTAGCAGGCGTACCGGCTACCGAATCATCCATTTCATCAATTGATGGGAAAAATGGAATCTTAGCCTATCGCGGATATTCTATTGAAGACTTGGCGAAAAATTCGTCATTTGAAGAGGTTTCCATGCTGCTTAGAGATGGCGAGCTTCCCAATGAAACTGATTTAGAAATCTTTCAATGTGTGCTGCATAAACGCTATGAAGTAAAACGTAACATTAGAGAAATGATGTGGGCACTGCCAGCAAATGGCCATCCGATGGATGTACTACAAACTGCAATTGCTGCCATGGCCACCTTTTATCCAGGTGCCGGCGCCAAAGATCCTGACTCTGCCTTTACCCAAAGTGCACTGACTAAAATTATCGCCAATATGAGCACACTGGTTGCCATGTGGGCAAGAATTAGCGCGGGTTATGACCCGATCCCACCTAGCAAAAACATGTCTTATGCGAAAAATTTCTTATACATGTCTTTTGGTGAAGAGCCAGATGAGGACATTGTACAATTATTTGATGCGTGTTTAATTTTGCATGCTGAACATACAATTAATGCCAGTACCTTTTCAGCCATGGTCACTGCCTCTACCCTAGCAAATCCTTTTGCCTCAATCTCGGCAGCAGTTGGCACACTAGCAGGATCGCTGCACGGTGGCGCTAACGAAGACGTACTTAAAATGTTAGATGAAATTGGCAACAAAAAAAATGCCCGCAGATATATTGAAAATCGCCTAAAAAATAAGCAAGTTATTTGGGGCATGGGCCATCGTGAATACAGCGTTAAAGATCCACGTGCAAAAATCTTACAAGAGATGATTGAGGCGTATATTAAAAAGGCCAATATCACTTTATCTGAGCGCTTTGAAACGGCGCTAGAGGTTGAGCGTGTTTGTGAAGAGCTACTCTCTTCTAAAGGTGTATTTCCAAATGTAGACTTCTATTCTGGCATTCTTTACTCTGAAATTTTCAAAATTCCAAAAGAGCACTTTACCCCAATCTTTGCTATGGCAAGATCTGCAGGTTGGACGGCACATTGGCATGAGCAAGTGGCGCATAATCGAATTTTTAGACCCACTCAAATTTACACAGGTAGTGACTTTAGGGCCTACCCAGCAAAATAAAACTAATGAACAATACTACGCATTTTGGCTTTAAAGACGTTGCCACTGAAGATAAACAAAATTTAGTTAAAGGTGTTTTTGACTCGGTTGCGAGTAAGTACGACCTAATGAACGACGTCTTGTCATTTGGCGCACACCGATTGTGGAAGCGTTATACCATTGCATCTTCAAATGTTAAAATAGGTGACAAAGTGCTAGATATTGCTGGCGGAACGGGCGACTTGGCAATTTCATTTCGTAAAAAAGTTGGTGAATCTGGCCATGTTATCTTATCGGATATCAACGCTGCGATGCTTGGTGAAGGTCGAAAAAACTTAATCAATAAGGGTGTGTTTGGCGTGGATTTCGTCCAGCTTAATGCCCAATATTTGCCCTTTGCTGACAACAGCTTTGATTGTGTTTCTATCGCTTTTGGCCTTAGAAATGTAACCGATAAAGATCAAGCGTTAAGTGAAATGTATCGAATACTTAAACCAGGCGGCTGCTTATTAATTTTAGAATTTTCGAAAACGGACTCTGAATTTCTTAAAAAATTCTATGACTTTTACTCATTCAATGTTATGCCAACACTCGGCGAGATTATTGCAGATGACAAAGAATCTTACCAATACTTAGCTGAATCCATCCGCAAACACCCTGATCAAGAAACTTTAAAAGACATGGTGTTAAACGCAGGCTTTGGCTTTTGTGAATACCATAATCTCTCAGGTGGTATTGTTGCCTTACACAAAGGTATTAAAGTTTAGCCCCGTCTTATGCAACATTTTGCTCTTGAGCAGGCGCTCAATTACTTAATTCAAACAGGTGAAATTGATCTTAAACCTCTAGACAATAAAACCATCCGATTTTCATTGCAAGACTTGCCCCTTGATGTAAATTTTGTTTGCACCAATGATCGAATTTTTGTGATTAGCGATACGAATCGAAATAGTGATGTTGATATCAGTCTGGGGGCTAGCGTGTTTTTTGCCCTGTTCAAGGGTGAGGATTTAACCGATCTCCTCAGACAAGATAAAATTGTTATTCATGGTGATGTTAAAACTGCGCAACTCTTAGTTGACTTGCTTCAGACTGTAGATATCGATTTAGAAGAGGTATTGTCTCAATATACAGGTGATATAGTGGCACATAAGGCAGGAAAAATAGCCAAAAATTTTAAGAAAATTGCACAAAAATCAAGCAACCCACTCGATGCCATTAAAGACGGTCTTAGTGCATTACTAATTACCCCAACTGTGTCAAAGTTATACAAAAAAGACCGTCATTAACCGTGCAAAGTTTAATTAGATTCTTTAAAATTTCGCGAGTATTGATGCGTTATCGTCTCGACTCACTCGTACTATCAACACCTTTATTAAAAAGCTTCAAACCTCTACTGTACTTAATTCCTTGGCATTATTTTCCAGTCAAAAAATACTCACGAGGTGAAAGAATTCGCCTGGCACTTGAAGAGCTTGGGCCTATCTATATTAAATTTGGCCAAACACTATCAACTAGACCGGACTTATTGCCTGCTGACATTAGTCTTGAATTAAAAAAATTACAGGACAGTTGTCCGGCATTTGACACCCACTCTGCGAGAACTATTATTGAGAAAGAGCTTGGTGCAAATATCGATCAACTATTTAAAACATTTGATGACGCACCTTTGGCCAGTGCGTCTATTGCACAAGTTCATACAGCAATTACACTAAAAGGTAATGACGTAGTTGTTAAGGTGGTGCGTCCAGATATTGATGCATTAATTGCAGGTGATATCAAGCTGATGTACAGTCTGGCCAAGCTGATTAACAACCATCCAATGGCTAAAAAAATTCGCCCAATTGAAATTGTTGAGGAGTTTGAGTCTATCATTAACGATGAGCTTGATATGCGCATTGAGGCAGGACATTGCGACAAGCTTAGAGAAAATTTTAAAGAGTCTGATCTATTATACGTGCCCAAAGTTTTTCATCAATTAAGTGGCATTAGAGTCCTAACTACTGAGCGAATCTATGGCACGCCAATTGGCGAAATTGAAACCCTTAAAGCTAAAAATATAGACATGAAACGCCTCGCTGAAGAAGGTGTAATTATCTTTTTTACTCAAGTCTTTAAGCATAATTTTTTCCATGCTGACATGCACCCAGGCAATATTTTTGTCTCCGATGAAGGTCAATATATCGGCGTAGATTTTGGCATCATGGGTACGCTTAGCGATGAAGATAAAGATTTTTTAGCAGATATTTTTCTAGCATTTTTTAACCAAGACTATCAAAAAGTAGCGCGAGTCTATATCGACTCTGGATGGGTTGGTGCAAATACAGATGAAAAGGCATTTGAGGCTGCGGTTAAAAAAATATGTGATCCAATGTTTGACAGACCACTAGGAGAGATCTCTTTTGGCCAAGTACTACTAGACCTAATACAAGAGGCAAAAAATTTCGATATAACTGTCCAGCCACAACTGTTATTATTGGACAAAACCTTGTTAAATATAGAAGGCTTGGGCAGGCAGCTCTACCCTCAATTAGACCTATGGTCGACCGCAAAACCATTTTTAGAAGACTTAATGAAAGAGAGATACAGCATGAAAAATACCTTTGAAAAACTAAAAAAAGAGGCGCCTGAATTATTAAAAGAAATTCCTGAACTTCCCTCTCTTTTCATCAATGCACTTAAACAGCTTGGTAAAATGAAAGACATCAACAAGCTTTACTCACAACAAACTAATCAAATTGTTGACCAGCTCAAAGATAATGCCAATAAGCAAACTTCTGCTATTTTTGCCGGCTCATTACTTATCTTAAGTGGTGTTTTTGCTGTCAACAACTCATGGATTGCAGGCACGGTTAGCGCCACTGTTGCATTAATCTTTTGGGTGAAATCTAGATAACACACCAAACAGCCACATTTAAGGTAAAATTAACCCTTTGATATATTTGGTCGCAAAATATATCGTTTTAGTCAACACCTTAAATATGGTGTTTTTTTTATTTTACGGAGTACAAACATGAGTTTAACTATCAATGCAACAGTGCGTGAAGATCAAGGTAAAGGTGCGAGCCGCCGCCTACGTCACGCAGAAAAAATCCCTGCAATTATTTATGGCGCTGGAAAAGCACCAAGCAACATCACTTTAAGCGTTCATGAAATGACGCATTTATTAGATGATGAAGCGTCTTTCACGTCAGTTTTAGACTTAATGGTTGGCAAGAAAAAAGAAGCTGTAATTATTAAAGACTTACAGCGTCACCCTGCAAAAAACATTGTTACTCATGTTGACTTCTTAAGAGTTGACTTAAACAAGGCGTTAGTAACGAACATTCCATTACACTTTATTGGTGCTGATGAGAATGAAACTATCCGTCTAGGCGCTATCCTTAATCAATTCGTTAATTCGGTTGAAGTATCATGTTTACCAGCAGATTTACCGACATCAATTGATGTAGATATCACGAATCTTGCATTAGGTGATCATATTAGCTTAACTGGTCTAGACATGCCTAAAGGCGTTATTTTGACAGCATTAACTCATGGTGATATTGAATCGCACGATCAAAGTGTTGTTGCAGTTCAAGAAGCTAAGATTATGGCTGAAGTTGAGGACGATGCACCAGTTGCACCTGAAACTGAAGTTGCTGGCGATGAAGAAGATAAAGGCGACGAGTAATATCATTAAGTAGGACATTATGACGATTAAACTGATTGTTGGTCTGGGCAACCCAGGCAAGGATTATCAGTCACATCGGCATAATGTTGGTTTTTGGTTTTGTGATACGCTGGCCAATTTATATTCGGCAACCTTTAAAAAAGAAGCTAAGTTTTTTGGCGATGTGGCGCAAGTCACTATTGCTGGATTATCCGTTCGCCTATTAAAACCAAAAACCTTTATGAATCGCTCTGGACAATCTATTCAGGCATTGGCAAAGTTTTATCAACTCGACTCTTCAGAAATACTCGTTGTACATGACGAGCTAGATCTTGACTCGGGCATAGCAAAACTCAAAGCTGAAGGCGGTCACGGTGGCCATAATGGTTTGCGTGATACAATTAAGGCGCTTAGCACAAAGTCCTTCTTTCGATTGCGTCTTGGCATTGGCCATCCTGGAGATAGATCTCAGGTGGCTGATTATGTCTTGCATGCACCTAATAAAAGCGAATTAACACAAATTCAAAATGCCATGGTTGATGCCTTACAGGTGATCGAAGATATCATTAAAGGTGATATTGACAAGGCTATGAAAAACTTACACACGAAAGATTAAGCATTAATACATTAGCGCTAATCAAAAGGAGAAAATATGGGATTTAAATGTGGCATAGTTGGACTACCTAACGTTGGAAAATCAACTTTATTTAATGCACTAACTCAAGCAGGCATCGAATCGGCAAACTACCCATTCTGCACCATTGAACCGAATGTTGGCATTGTGCCTATCAATGATAAGCGTCTTGAAGAGCTAGCTAAAATTGTTAGCCCTGAAAAAATCCTACCAACAACAATGGAGTTTGTTGATATTGCCGGTCTGGTTGAGGGCGCATCAAAAGGCGAGGGCTTGGGCAATCAATTCTTGACTAATATCCGTGAAACGGATGCCATTGTTCACGTAGTACGATGCTTTGAAGACGATGATATTATTCATGTTGCTGGCAAAATATCTCCTCTAGATGATATTGAAATCATCAATACAGAGCTCATATTAGCTGACCTTGACGTCGTTGAAAAACTCATGCAAAAAGCACTTAAGAATACAAAATCTGGCCAAAAAGAAGGTATTCCACTTAGGGAATTATTAGAGCGAATCTTGCCAGTTTTGGAAGAGGGTCATAGTATTAGAAGTCTAGACTTTCACGAAGACGAATTAAAATTATTGCGTGGCTTTCAACTACTCACCATTAAGCCAGTTTTGTACATGGCTAACGTCAGTGAAAGCGGATTTGAAAACAACCCACACCTGGATGTAGTAGAAAAGTTTGCCAAAGATGAGGGTTCTGAAGTGGTAGCAATTTGTGCAGATATTGAGGCAGAAATCTCTGAGCTTGATGCTGATGAAAAGCAAGATTTTTTGGATGAAATGGGCCAAACAGAATCTGGTCTTGACCGACTAATCAGTGCAGGATATACATTGCTTGGTTTGCAAACTTACTTTACTGCTGGCGTTCAAGAGGTTCGCGCATGGACCATTAATATTGGCGATAGCGCGCCACAAGCAGCGGGAAAAATCCATGGTGATTTTGAAAAAGGCTTTATTCGTGCTGAAACTATTAGTTATGACGACTTTATTGAATTTGCTGGTGAGAAAGGCGCTAAAGAGGCTGGAAAATTGCGATCTGAAGGCAAGGAATACATTGTTCAAGATGGCGATGTGGTACACTTCTTATTCAATGTTTAATCCATTAATTAAAAACATTTCTTAACGTTATGATATCTAAAAAGAACACCAAATTACTACTTATTCTAGATGGCTGGGGCCACTCTGACACTGTTGAAAATAACGCCATCGCCTTGGCAAAAACGCCAGTTTGGGATCGGCTCAATAATCAGTTTGAACACTCTCTTATTCTGACCAGTGGCAAGCAGGTTGGACTCCCAGGTGAGCAAATGGGCAACTCTGAGGTTGGTCATTTAAACCTAGGTGCAGGCCGAGTTGTTAAGCAGGCATATACTCGCATTCATAATGAGATTGCTGATGGTGATTTTTATAGAAATCCGGTATTACGAAACTCACTAGAATACGCTGAAGAAAACAACAAGGCTGTACATATCATGGGGCTTTTGTCTGATGGTGGCGTACACTCACATGAAGAACAAATTCACGGCATGCTTAAAATGGTTAGCAAGTACGACTGTCAAAATGTTTACCTACATATATTTACTGATGGTCGTGATTGCGCCCAAAAGAGTGCTAAGCAGTATATACAGCGCTTAGAAGACAAAATCACTGAAATAGGCACCGGTGAAATCGCTTCAATTATTGGTCGATATTTTTCATTAGATAGAGATAATCGCTGGTCTCGAGTGCGTTGTGCGTATGAGCTAATCTCACAAGGAAAGTCTAAATTTTTGGCTAAAACAGCACTAGAAGCTATCGATCAAGCTTATGAGCGTGGTGAAACTGATGAGTTTATTCAGTCCACAACCATTAAATCGCCTACGTCAATCAATAAAGGCGATGTACTTATATTTATGAATTATCGTGCAGATCGCGCACGTCAAATTACTCAAGCCTTTACTGATGAAAATTTCCAAGGATTTTCACGAGGCACCTTTGTGCCAACTCAATTCATCTGTCTGACAGAATACAAAAAAGATTTTAACTTGCCAGTAGCCTATCCACCTTCAAAGCTTAATAATGTTTTAGGAAAATATTTGGCAAATCTAGGCATGACTCAGTTAAGAATTGCCGAAACTGAAAAATATGCTCACGTTACGTTCTTCTTGAATGGTGGCGTTGAGCGTCCATTTAATGGTGAAGATCGAGTTCTTATTCCTTCACCTGATGTTGCTACTTACGACCTACAGCCTGAAATGAGTGCTTTTGAATTAACAGATAAATTAGTTGAAAACATTGAGAGTCAAAAATACGATTTAATTATTTGTAACTTTGCTAATACGGATATGGTTGGACATTCAGGCAAGCTTGATGCTGCCATTAAAGCGGTTGAAGCGGTTGACACTTGTCTTGGTATTATTCATCAAGCAGTTAAAATAACTGACGCTGAAATGCTTATTACGGCAGATCACGGTAACGTTGAGCAAATGGTTAACCCAGAGACTCATGACGTGCATACAGCACATACCAACAACCCTGTACCATTAATTTTTGTCAGCTCAAGAGAGGCTAGCATTGCACCACCGTGTGAGGGCGCTCTGTCTGATATTGCACCAACATTACTGGCAATGATGGATGTTGAGCAGCCAACCGAAATGACTGGTAAATCATTACTGACTTTTAAGTAAAATATACATTAGAAATAAATTAAGGAGAAAAACATGAAACAAGAAAATTTTATTGCACCATCGATTTTAGCGGCAGATTTTGCCAAGCTTGGTGAAGAGGTAGACAACGTATTACGTGATGGTGCAGATATCGTACACTTTGACGTAATGGACAATCATTACGTACCAAACTTAACCATTGGTCCACTAGTATGTGAAGCGCTTAGAAACCATGGTGTAACAGCACCAATCGACGTGCATTTAATGGTCAAACCTGTTGATAGACTAATCCCTGATTTTATCTCGGCCGGCGCTTCATACATCACTTTCCACCCAGAAGCATCTGAGCATATCGACAGAACATTAGCTATGATTCAAGAAGCGGGCTGTAAAGCAGGCTTAGTATTCAACCCTGCAACACCATTGCACGTGCTTGAAAACGTAATGGACAAGCTAGACATGATTTTATTAATGTCAGTTAACCCAGGTTTTGGCGGACAATCATTCATTCCACAAACATTAGTAAAATGTCGTCAAGTACGCGAATTAATTGATGCAAGTGGTAGAGATATTCGTCTAGAAATCGATGGTGGCGTAAAAATTGAAAATATTCGTGAAGTTGCAGAAGCTGGTGCAGATACTTTTGTTGCGGGTTCAGCAATTTTCAATACGGATAACTACAAAACTACAATTGATGCAATGCGTGCAGAATTAGCAAAGGCTAAGTAGCAAGCATTCCTACCGCCTAAGTGCTTGATAGATCAGCACTAGTTCGGTATAATTGCATCTTTTATGATTTTTACTTAGTATTAATATCTGAGAAAAAATCAAATGTTGAGTTAGGCGCTTGTATATCAAGCGCCTAACTCGTTTTAATGTATCACACAGCTCGACATAGCTATCAGGGTGCCCTTGTAAATAAGGGTTGATTGTTAGGAGTTGTGGAAGGAAGTGTCACAAGACACTTCACCAACCCCATGGAGAAATAAAAATGGCAAAAACGTCAATGAAAAAAATGCTTGAAGCAGGTGTACACTTTGGTCACCGTTCACGCTTCTGGCACCCAAAAATGGATAAATACATCTACGGTACTCGTAACGGTGTTCATATCATTAACCTAGAAAAAACATTACCAATGTTTAACGATGTTCTTAATTTTGCATCAAAAACAGCTGCTGCTGGCGGTTCAATTCTTTTTGTTGGTACTAAGCGTGCAGCGACTGATATCATGAAAGAAGAAGCAATTCGTTGTGGCATGCCTTACGTTAATCACCGTTGGTTAGGCGGCATGATGACAAACTACAAAACTATCAAGGCTTCAATCAAGCGTCTTAAAGATCTTGAGTTTTTAGCGGAAGACAATTTTGCACAGTTTGCTAAGAAAGAATCATTAATGATGACTCGTGAAATGGAAAAATTAGAGCGTAGCCTTGGTGGTATTAAAAATCTAGGTGGCATTCCTGATGTTGTATTCGTGATCGATATTGGTCATGAGAAAAATGCCATTGCAGAGTCTAAAAAATTAGGCCTTCCAATTATCGGTATTGTTGATACTAATCACAACCCTGAAGGCATTGATTATGTTGTTCCAGGCAACGATGACTCTATTAGAGCGATCGGCTATTATGCAAGAGAAATTGCTAACTCAATTTTAGAAGCGAAAGCTGCTGCAGGTGCAACACAAGTTAAGGCTTCTGTTGCCAAGAAAAAGCCAGCTACCAAGAAAGTTGAGACTAAGACTGAAGCGCCAGTAGTTGCAGAAAAAGCTGCTGAAAAGCCAGCTGCTGAGAAAGTTGAAGCTGCAGAGTCTTCAGTAGATCTTAACGCAATGTTGAAAGCTGATTTAGTGTCACTTGCAAAAGAAAAAGGTGTTGAAATCAACAGTAAAGACACTAAAGCTGACATTATTGCAAAGCTTGGATAATTTATAACAAATAACCATTCACAATAGGTGAGATATTCTTGTCTATTGTGCAAATAATTCATAGGAGATAATTATGGCAATTACAGCTGCTTTAGTTAAAGAATTAAGAGAAAGAACTGGTTCAGGCATGATGGACTGCAAAAAAGCCCTAACCGAAACTAATGGCGACATGGAAGCTGCGATCGATTTAATGCGCTCTTCAGGCGCTGCCAAAGCTGCTAAAAAATCTAGCCGTGTTGCTGCTGAAGGCTTAGTTAAAGTTAACATTAGCGATGACAACAAAACAGCAACAATCTTAGAAATCAACTCTGAAACAGACTTTGTTACTAAGGGTGATGCTTTTATCAACTTCGTTGATACACTAGGTGCACTAGCACTTAAAACAAAGCCTGCTAACATTGAAGAGTTCATGACTCAAACTCTAGAAAATGGTGATTCACTTGAAAAATCTCGTGAAGACATTGTTGCTAAAGTTGGTGAAAACGTGTCAATCAGACGTGTTCAAACTATTGCAGTTGATACTGGCGTTATTGGCGCTTATAAGCATGGTGAGCGTATCGCTGTATTAGCAGTATTAGATGGTGGCGACGAAACGCTTGCAAAAGATATTGCAATGCATGTTGCAGCTACTCGACCTGAGTGTATTACTGAAGATGAACTTGATTCTGATCTATTAGAAAGAGAAAAGGCAATCTTTGTTGAGCAAGCTCGTGAATCTGGCAAGCCTGACAACATTATTGAAAAGATGATTGGCGGACGTATGAAGAAGTTTGTTAACGAAGTGACGCTATATGGCCAGGCTTTCGTTAAAGACCCAGATACAACGGTTGGTGCGCTTGCTAAGGCTAACAATGCTACAGTAGTCTCTTTCGTTAGATATGAAGTAGGTGAAGGCATTGAAAAGAAAGAGGAAAACTTTGCAGACGAAGTAGCAGCCCAAATGAAAGGCTAATGCAAAAATTTACAAAGTAACCAAAAAAGAGTGCAATTGCACTCTTTTTTTTTGGAAAAAAAACCACTGAAACAGTGGCTTTGATCTTTATTTAATAATAGTTAGATATTACATCATAAGAATTGTGATTGAATAAGCTGTAATTATTCAGATTAAACATAACAATAACAGGGCTAGCATTAACTCACTATATCGACATTCTAACCACACCCATATAAACGAAAATCAGCTATGGGAGCGCGTCATATAGTTAGCGTCGAAATGAATGCTTATCTTTTGACATAAATTACCATAAAATGTTAAATTTTTGACGAAAAAAAAGCCACCCCAAGGGGTGGCTTTTTAAATCAATCATCGATCAGGTCGATGACTAGATTCTAGTGCTAATTACTTAGCAACTACTACTGCTTCACGTGAGTCAGCAGCGATCTTAGCGTTAGCGTCAGCTAAACCTTTAGCGTATGCGTCAGCTTGAGCCTTAGCAAATGCGTCAGCTTGACCTTTAGCGTATGCATCAGCAACACCTTTAGCGTTAGCGTCAGCAGTACCAGCAAACTTAGCGTCTGTAGTAGCGTTAGAAACGTTCTTAGTAGCGTTCTTGTTGTTGTAATGGAAACCCCAGTCTGAATCGTTGTTCATGTCGTTGCTGTTCGCAAAAGGACCCATGTTTTGAGCGCCATTGAAAGG